>PMSP01000022.1 GCA_003168315.1 Opitutaceae bacterium | reverse complement strand
ATCATCGCGGGCATGGGGGAGGACTTCCTTCCGCACCCAGTCCCCGTACTCCTTCATGTGGGAGTCCAGGGCGTCCAGCGCTGGACCACCGCCCTCGATGCTGTACTTGGCAAAGAGCTGCCTTATGCCGGCGGCGTAGCTTGCCGCATTGGCGAGGTGGTTCTCGACCTGTCCACGGAAGGGCCCGACCCGGCCGGGGTCCCTGAGCGAGTCCTCGAACTGGGCCTCGGCCAGCCTGAAGGCAGGCGTCGTGCCCGGCTCGATCCCGGTGTATTTCCTCAGCCGCACCAATGCCGCCGGGCGGCGCTCCTCTGGCGTCTGGTCCTGCAGGAGAACGAACTCGCCGCTGAATATCATCTCGCCCAGGTCAACATACGAGAGAAGGAGGCGATCGTCGAGATTCTCCTCCTCGATCCGGAGGTCACACGCGTGCACCAGGATTTCCAGGTCCTCCCGGACCGGGGGGTCGGTTTCCTTATCCAGCGATGCCTTCAGGGTTTCCCGGGCCTGAGTAAGCGCGGCAACGGACCGCGCCTTCAGATCGGCGTGCAGATCGGTCACATCGCCGTCGTGTGTTCGGATCCCGTACCCTGAAACCTGTTCAGGGCTGAAGGTTCCGATCGCATCGAGAAGGAGGGTGGCGTTCGCGTTGCTGCGCTCGACCCAGGCGGGCACGGCCGCGCGCAATGGGGTGAGCGGAACGAGGCCGGCGACGAGGGCAAACAGGAAGGCAGCTTGTCGAAATCGTTGGGTCTTCATGGGTTTTTGGCCGGGAACATTCCCTCATCGGGTCCGTCCTGCAACGCTTGGTTTCAGCGTGCGGGCATCCCCCCTGCGCCCGGGTTTGACCCGGCGCCCGTGGCGGACGCATTCTGGGGGCAACCGACCAGGAATGCCAATTGACTCCAACCGGCGGCCGCCGCCCGCTCAAGAAATCCCGACGCATGGGCCGGTGCTCTTCGGCGGGGCCGTGATTGCCGCCTCCGTGGTCATTGCCTACCGGGGCACCTTCCTGGTCCCTTTTCTCTTCGACGACGAATCGTCGGTCGTCAGGAACGCCAGCATCCGGCGCCTCGGGGCGGCGTTCTTGCCTCCGCTGAACGCGACGGTCACGGGTCGGCCGGTCCTTAATCTCTCGCTCGCGGTCAACTATGCCCTCGGTGGAACGTCCCTTTGGGGATACCATGCGACGAACCTGGCGATCCACGTTCTTGCCGCGCTCGCGCTGTTCGGGATCATCCGGCGGACAGTCGCGGGTCGCGGTTGCCGAAGGGCGACCGCCGCCGCATTCTCGGCCGCGCTCCTCTGGTCAGTCCACCCGCTGCTGACCGGGGCTGTCACCTATGTGGCGCAGCGAGCCGAGTCGCTCATGGGGCTGTTCTACCTGACGACCCTGTATTGCTTCATCCGGGGCGCCGGTAGCCGCGCGGGCGGCTCATTCCCATGGTTCGCGCTCTCCGTCGCATCATGCCTCCTTGGGATGGCGACGAAGGAGGTCATGGCGACGGCACCCCTCATCGTTCTCCTCTACGACCGCACCTTTGTCGCCTGCAGCTTTGGGGAGGCGCTGCGGCGCCGCTGGAAGGTGCATGGCGCCCTGGCCGCGACGTGGGCCCTCCTGGCGTTCCTCGTTATCTCGACACTGCGACGGGGCGACGGGTCCGGTTCCTCTTCCGGAAGTTCCTGGTGGGGCTATGGGCTGAGCCAAATCCCGGCGGTCGCCCATTACCTCAGGCTGTGCTTTTGGCCGTTTCCCCTCGTCTTTGACTATGGGACCGCCCTTGCGGCGCCGTCGATCGACCTGCTGCCAGGCGCGCTGCTCGTGGTTGGCCTCGCGGCGGCAACCTGCTGGGCGCTCGTGAGGCGGCCGGTAATCGGATTTGTCGGAGCCGGCTTCTTCGTGATCCTCGCGCCCAGTTCCAGCATTGTGCCCGTCGCCGGTGAGACCGTGGCCGACTACCGCATGTACCTGCCGCTGATCCCTGTCGTGATCATCGCCGTGGGAGGGGTCTACCGATGGACGGGGCGAGCGGCGCTTCCCGTTTGCCTGGTCCTTGGCATCGCCCTGGGGGGGGTGACGGCCCGGCGCAACCGGGACTACTCCAGCGCTCGGGAGATCTGGGGAGACACGGTTGCCAAGCGTCCGGGGAACTTCAGGGCGCGCAACAACCTCGCGGGCATCCTGCTGACCGAGCCGGGGCGCCTGGACGACGCGATCAGCCAGTACGAGGAGGTGGTTCACATGAAGCCGGATTCAGCGGAAGCCCACGTCAACCTCGGCAACGCCCTGTCGGACGAGCCGGGGCGCCTGGACGACGCAGTCGCCCAGTATGGGGAGGCGCTGCGCCTGGATCCCGGCCTCTACGGCGCCCATATCGGCCTTGGCAACGCGCTCTCGAACATGCCGGGGCGCCTGATGGGCGCAGTCGCCGAGTACGGGGAGGCCCTGCGCCTGGATCCGGATTCCGCGGAGGGGCATTTCAACCTCGGGAACGCCCTGTCGCGGGTTCCCCAGAGCCTGGACGACGCGGTGTTCCATTACAGGGAGGCCCTGCGCCTCAGGCCTGGTTTTGCCGAGGCCCATTTCAGTCTCGCGGTGGTGTACCTGAAGATGGGCGGCCATGTGAACGAGGCCAGGGCGCAGCTTCAGGAAGGCCTGCGACTTCAGCCCGGCGACGCGCAGGCGCGCCGGATCCTTGCCGACGTCAGCACCGGGATCGCGCCGTGAAACCGAGGCGCTGCCCCTGGCCCGTGAAGCCCCTCGACATCGCCTACCATGACACGGAATGGGGGGTGCCCCTCCGTGACGACCGCGGACTCTTTGAGCTGCTTACCCTCGAGGGAGCCCAGGCGGGGCTCAGCTGGTCCATCGTCCTGGCCAAGCGCGAGAATTACCGCGCGGCCTTCGACGGCTTCGATCCGGAAAGAATCGCGCGCTACGGCGCCCGCGATGTGCGTCGGCTGATGGCCAACCCCGGCATCGTGCGAAACCGGATGAAGATCGCGGCGACTATTGCCAACGCGCGGGCCCTCCTCGCCATGCGGCACGGCGGCGAAAGCTTCAGCCGCACCCTATGGTCCTGTGTCGGCGGCAGGCCGCGCGAGAACCGCCGGCGGTCGATGCGCGAGGTGCCCGCCCGCACGGCGCAGTCGGACGCCCTGAGCCGCGACCTGAAGGCGCGTGGCTTCAGGTTTGTTGGGACGACGATCTGCTACGCCTTCATGCAGGCGTCGGGGATGGTGAACGACCACCTCGTCTCCTGCCCGCGCCGCGCCGCTTGCTTAAAACGCGCGGCAAGACCGCGCTGGCGGCGCAGCGACGGGCTGCGCCCTGTCGCCCGCCTCACCTCGAGGCGGGTTCCTCCTGGCGGGGTTTGGGCGCCAGCGCCTTCGCCATGAGCGGAAGGGAATAGAGCCGCTCAAAGGCCTGTGCCCCGAGGATGGGGCGTCGCACTTCCTTCGCATCGTTGAGCGCGCCCACGATGATGTTGCCCATGATCGCTGGCTTGATCTCGGGCCAATCGCGGGCAACCGGATTTCCGCCCTCCACGAACATGATGCGCTGATCGAGCGCCAGGAACACGCTAGCATCCTTGGAGCGGTCCCCCGTCAGGTCGGGAGCCAGGAGTGGATGCTGCCTGTTGTAGTGCCGCAGGTTGGCCTCCAGCCAGTTCCTGAGCCTCACCAGCTGCTCGGCCGACCTCAGCATTATCTTCAGCGCGGGGGTCGCCGAGGCGCTTTCGCCCTTGTCCCGGAGTGCGAGCACAAGGCCGCTGTAGTCGTACTTGTCGAGATACCGGGCGTGAAGCTCCTGCATCGCGTCCATCCGCTTGTCGTACTCGGCGGAGATGTCTTCCGCGATGTCGGCCGGGCCGCCGGCCTTGGCGACCGGCGTCGGGACCGCGGGCGCCGGCGGCGGGGTGACGGGGAGGGAAGTCGCCGCGGCGACGGCCGCCGCCGCCTGGTTCCTTCGGCCGAGGATCACAAGGGCGGCTGCTGCGACGACGACTGCCACGGCCAGCGCGATCAGGGCTTTCTTGCCGGTAGCCGGAGGATTCCGGCCGGCGGCTGGGGCGCTGGGCCTTCCCGCGGAGTCGAGAGCCTGCGCCTCCAGGAGAAGCCGGTAGACGGGCATGGCCTGGGCGATGTTCTTCAGGTCGCGGGCCCCAAGGCTCACCGCCTGCATCTCCAGCTTGTTCTTCACGACGTCGTAGACGGTCTGGGAGATGCAGATGCCGCCCGGTTCGGCCTCGGACTGGAGGCGGGCCGCGATGTTAACGCCGTCGCCCATCACGTCCTTGTCCTGCACGATGATGTCGCCGAGATGGATGCCGATGCGATGCTGGAGGGCATTGCCGGTCGCGTCGTCCTTGGCCTCGGCCGCGAACTGTCGCTGCATAGCCAGGGCGCACGCCACCGCCTGCACCGCGCTCGTGAATGTGAGCAGGAGCCCGTCGCCCGTGGTCTTCAGGACCTCGCCCTCGTGCGCGATGCACAGTCGGCGCATCTCGGCAAAGTCGCGCTGAAGGAGCCTGAGCGTCCCGACCTCGTCCGTGTGCATCCTCGCGCTGAAGCTGACGACGTCCGTGAAGACGATGGCCGCCAGGGTACGCTGGCTGGGGGAATGACCGGGTACGGGCGGATTCGTATTCAGGGTCATGGGGCAACGCTACTGTTTGACGCACGAAGCGCCGACGCAATCCTGTTGCGATATTTGAGGTGAATTTCCAAAGGCCGCGCAGGATTAAGGGTATTAGCAAGGAAGACCGGCGAGTCAGCCTGCCGGAGGGGCAAACCTCGCATCGACGTAGACCCAGGCGCGCGCGCCGGACTTCAGTTTCGCGGATACGCGCTTGTATGCCGCAACCTCATACTCATCCGCGTTCCGGAGTTCCTCGGCGGTGATCTGGAAGACAGTCCCGTCGACCTCGTCCGAATCGCACCCAGTGAACTTGACTATCGGGTGATGGGTCTTGCCGCTTTTCTCGACGACCGAGGGGTCCTCGATCCTCACCATCGACTGGCCGAATCCCACCAACGCATCGGCTGCTCCCGTGAGCGTCCTGCCGAACGTCGCAAGCTGGACGGGCTCGAGCTGGAGGGTGCCGTACGAGAACAGGGATTCGGTGTCGGGCATGGCGGATGGCGCGCGGTTGCAAAGTTTGCGTTGCCCAAACGCAGCATCGGGAAAAAATCTCGTCATGGGCAAAAAGCTGTTCGCGGTCTACCTGGGCGGAAGGGCGCCAAAATGCAACACCGAGCTGCATGACGTGGTATTCGCGGTGGGCGACTCGATCGAGGCGACCTACGATACCCTGATGGACAAATGGTTCGGTGACCCGCTCCGCCTTCATCTTGACTCGTGGATGGAACTGCAAGTCATTGATGGGCATAGGATAAAGCTCAGCCGGGAAAAATCGGGCAATTCGAGGAAGCTCTATTTCATCAATCTTGGCGCCTATCTCCCCGGGCAATTCACCGAGCTTCATGCCAATGCCTTCGTGATTGCCGGGAGCGACCAGGAGGTGAAGTCGAGGGCCAAGAGGGAGCTCCTTCGCGGGACCCAGTCGGTGCACACGGACGACCTTTACGACATCGACGACTGTCTGGAGATCGCGGAAGTGGACAGCTACCACATCCACCTCGAGGAGACCGCCGAGCCCGCGCCCCTTTCGCCGACCAATGGCTATCACATCATTCCGCCGGCCGTGGTCACGGCCTATGCTGCCAGGAGGAAAATCATCGGCAGTTGAGCGCCCTCGGCCCATGCATGNNCGTGTTCGCGGGTGAGCGCAGCGGCCTCGCAAACACGGCGAACATGGCTGCGCTTTTTTTCCAGGGATTGCCCGACCTGAACTGGGCGGGCTTCTATTTCCTGCAGGGAGGCGAACTGGTGCTGGGGCCGTTTCAGGGCAAGGTTGCCTGCATTCGCATCGCCCTGGGAAGGGGAGTCTGCGGCACGGCGGCCCGGACGAGGGTAACCGTCATAGTTCCCGACGTTGCGGAATTCCCAGGGCACATCGCCTGTGATGCCGCGTCGCGATCGGAGATCGTTGTTCCGCTGGTTTACGAGGGGAGGCTTCTGGGAGTCCTGGATCTCGATAGCCCCAGCCTGGCCCGCTTCGACGAAGCGGACAGCCTCGGCCTAAATGCAGCCGTGGATCTGCTGCTTCGATCCTCGGACCTGAGTCGATTGGTCGACTGACCTCGGCAGCTGCCCTCGTCAGTGACCCACGCTTACCGTGAAGCTCACGTCCCCGGGACCGTGGGGCCCGTCATACGTCAACTGGGCGGTCCAATCGCCCGCCATCTCGGGCTTGATTTCGGCGCGATAGAGACCCGTCCTGCCGGCCGGCGCGACCGTGGCCCCTGAATGCATGACCATTCCGGGCATGTTCATGTCCAGGGCGAACTTCACTGTTCCCACATCGACCGGCCTGCCGCTGGAGCTGTCGCGGAATTCGATCAGGACCTCGTTCTCGGACAGGCTCAGCGAGCCGCCGGTGTGGTAGAAATTGACCAGGAGTCCGTTGGACGTCCGGGACGCGAACGGCGTCCCGGCGGACGAGGGGGCGGCCTGCGGGAGGGGATTCGCCTTCTGGCGCCACCACAGCGCCCCGGCTATCCCGACGATTGAAAGCAGGAGCACGGCCAACCAGGGGAAATGCCGCCCGCGGCGGGGCGCGGGCGATGCGGCTGGCGCCTCGGGCCCCCGGGGATTCGCCAGGTGCCGGCGGCGCCAGAGCATGTAGATCGTGGGATAGAGGAGGAGCTCCAGTATCGCCGAAGTGACGACGCCGCCTATCATCGGCGCGGCGATGCGCTTCATGACGTCCGCCCCCGCCTGCGTCGTCGGGGACCACATGATCGGCAGGAGGCCGAACAGGATCGCGCAGACGGTCATGATCTTCGGCCTGATTCTCTGGACCGCGCCCTCGATAATGGCGTCATGGAGATCCGCCGGCGTGTTCAGGCGGCCCGCCGCCTGGAACTTGTCCCAGGCATGGTCGAGATACAGGAGCATGACTACCCCGGTCTCTGCATCCAGGCCGGCGAGCGCGATCAACCCCACCCAGACCGCGACACTGAGGTTGTAGTGCAGCAGGTACAGGAACCAGAAGGCGCCCACGAGGGAGAACGGCACGGCCAGGAGAACGATGGCGGTCCGTGCAGCAGACCTGGTGTTCAGGTAGATCAGGACGAAGATGATGAGCAGCGTGAACGGGATCACGACCTCCAGGCGCTGCTCCGCGCTCTTCAGGTACTCGAACTGGCCCGCCCACTGCATGTAATATCCCGGGGGAAAATGGACGCGCTGTGAAATCCTCGCGCTGGCCGCCTGGACATAGCCGTCGATGTTGTCGGTCGTGACATCCACGAAGACGAACCCCACGAGCTGCCCGTTCTCATCGCGGATGGAGGGCGGACCTGTGCGATAGGAGAGCTCCGCGATCTCCCCGATCGGCACCTGCGCCCCCGTTGGCGTGGGCACGAGGACCCTCTTGAGGGCGTCCAGATCATTGCGGTAATCGCGCGCGTAGCGGACGCTGATGGGATAACGCTCCCGGCCCTCGACCGTGGTGGCGATTGTGTTGCCCCCGATGGCGGTCTCTATGACGTCGTTCACGTCGCCGACGGTGAGCCCGTAGCGCGCGGCCTCCCTCCGGTTGACGGTGAAATCCAGGAAGTAGCCCCCGGTCGTCCGCTCGGCGAAGACGCTGCGTGTGTCCGGCAGGTCGGTCATGGCCTTCTCGATCCGGACCCCGAGGTCCTGGATCTCGCCCAGGTCAGGACCGAACACCTTGATGCCGAGGACGGAGCGGAATCCCGTCGTCAGCATCTCGGTGCGGGTCTGGATCGGCATCCAGAAGATGTTGGCCATGCCGGGGGTCTTCAGCTTGTCGTTCATCTCGGCGATGATCTTCTCCCAGGTCATGCCAGGCCTCCATTGCCCGTGGGGCTTCAGCGCGACCACCGTCTCGAACATCGAGAGCGGGGCGGGATCGGTCGACGTCTCGGCCTGGCCGGCCTTTCCGAACACCGTGGAGACCTCCGGGATCTCCTTTATCAGGCGGTCCTGGATCTGGAGGATGCGGGTCGCCTCGCCGATCGACATGCCGGGGACGGCGGTCGGCATGAAGAGGATCGTTCCCTCGTTGAGCGGCGGCATGAACTCCTTGCCCAGCCGGCTGAACGGGATCACGGTCGCCCCGAGGATGGCGGCCGCGGCCAGGAGCGTGAGCCAGCGGAAGCGAAGGACGAAATCGGCGACCGGCCGGTAGGCCCAGATGAGGAAGCGGTTGACCGGGTTCCTGGCCTCCGGGGTGATCCTTCCCCGGACGAGCATCATCATCAGGACGGGGACGAGGGTGACGCCAAGGAGCGCCGCGAACCCCATGGCGAAGGTCTTGGTGAATGCCAGGGGCTTGAAGAGCCTGCCCTCCTGCGCCGTCAGGGAGAAGACCGGCACGAAGCTCACCGTGATGACGAGAAGCGAGAAGAAGAGCGGGCGCCCGACGCTGCGCGCCGCGGCGATGATGACCTCGTTCCTCTCCGCGTTGGACGGCTCCCGGCCGTTGTCCTCGCGGAAACGCTCGAGCTGCTTGTGCGCGTTCTCGACCATGATGATCGCCGCGTCCACCATGGCGCCGATGGCGATGGCGATGCCACCGAGGGACATGATGTTCGAGGTCAGCCCCAGGGCGTGCATGGGGATGAAGGAAAGCAGGATGGCGATCGGGAGCGTTATGATCGCCACCAGCGCCGAGCGCACGTGCCAGAGGAAGACCAGGCAGACGAGAGCGACGACGATGCTCTCCTCGATGAGCTTCTCCCGGAGGGTCGCGATGGCGGCGTCGATCAGCTCGCTCCGGTCGTAGGTCGGCACGATACTGACCCCAGGGGGAAGGGAGGGGGCGATCTCCCTGAGCTTCTGCTTGATTCCCTCGATCACCGTGAGGGCGTTTTCGCCGTAGCGCATGACGACGATGCCGCCCACAGTCTCGCCCTTGCCGTCCAGCTCGGCCACCCCACGGCGGAGGTCCGGCCCCAGGTGGACCAGCCCGACGTTCTTCACATAGACCGGCGTCCCATGGTCCACCCTGAGCGGAATGTCCTCGATGTCGGCGAGGCCCCTGATGTAGCCCCGCCCCCGGACGTAGTACTCGGTAGACGCCACCTCGAAGATCTTCCCGCCCACGTCGTTGTTGGACCTGCGTATCTTGTCCACCACGTCCGAGAGGGGAATGCCATAGGCCGCCAGCTTGTTCGGGTCCAGGTCGACCTGGTACTCCTTCACGAATCCGCCGACCGGGGCCACCTCGGCCACGCCCTTGACCGATTCAAGGGCGTAGCGCAGGTGCCAGTCCTGGAAGGACCGCAGGTCGGCCAGGCTGTGCTGCCCGGTCTCGTCGACGAGGGCGTACTCGTACACCCATCCCACGCCGGTCGCATCCGGCCCGATGACCGGGTTTACCCCGTCGGGAAGCGAGCCGCGGACCGAGTTCAGGTACTCGATGACCCGCGAGCGGGCCCAATAGATGTCAGTCCCGTCCTCAAAGATGACGTAGACGAAGGACTTCCCGAACATGGACTCGCCGCGGACGAACTTGACCCTCGGGGCGGCTATGAACCGGGTGGAAATGGGGTAGGTGATCTGGTCCTCGACCAGGTCCGGGGAGCGCCCGCCCCAATCGGTGTAGATGATGACCTGCGTGTCGCTCAGGTCGGGGATGGCATCGAGCGGGGTGTGAACGAGCGCCCAGTAGCCCGCCGCGACCGAGAAGATGGTGAGTACGAAGATCAGGAACGGGTTGCGGGAGCTCGCGTCGATGATCCGCTCGATGAACGTCATCGGCAGAGGGGAGGGCGCGGACATGGCGGGGGGCTGCGTCACCAGGATTTCAGGGCGCCCTGCACCTTCGACTCCGCGTCGACGAGGAAATTGGCGCTGTTCACCACGCGCTCGCCCGCGCGCAGGCCCCCCGTCACGAGGTAGAAGTCGCCGAACTTCGCCCCGACCTGCACGAACCGGGGCTCGAGGCGGCCCGAGCCCTTGTCGACGAAGACGATGTCGCGCTCCCCGGTCGGGAGGACCGCGTCGAAGGGAACCGTGAGACCTTCGCCTTCGTCGAGGGCGAGCGCGACGTCGACATAGGCGTCCGGCCGGAGCCTTGAATCGGCGTTGTCGACGTCAATCCGCACGCGCCCGGTCCGCTTGAGCTCGTTCACGAAGGGATCGACGACTGCGATCCTGCCGGGGATCGACAGGCCCGGGACTGAGGAGCTGGTGATCGTCACGGGCAGACCCGGCTTGAGGAGGGGCAGCTCGTTTTCATAGAACTCGGCCCAGACCCAGACGGAGGACAGGTCGACGATGTCGACCAGGTGGTCCCCGGGCGCGACGTGGCGGCCCTGGTGGACCGCGACCTCCTCGACGACGCCGGCCACCGGCGAACTCAGTGTGAGGAATTCGTCGGCCTTTCCCGCCTTCTCCACGGAGTCAATCTGCGCGTCCGAGATGTTCCATTGGCGCAGCCTGGCCCTGGCCCCGGCCAGCAGGCGCTCGGCATCCCCGGCGGCTGCCTCATTCCGGTCACGGCGCCCATTGTCGCGCATCCGCAGGAGGTCGACGTATTCATTCTCTGTCGCTGTCAGGTCCGGGCTGTAGAGGTCCATGAGGACCTGGCCTTTCTCGACCCGGTCGCCCGGCGCGGAGACGTTGAGGTTGTGGACGTAGCCGTCCACCCTGGCCACGTAGTCCCAGTGCTTCGTCGTCATCGCCGCCACGAGGCCGACGGCGCGGACCGTCCGCCTGAGCGGCCTTGCCTCCACGGTCGCATAGGTGACGCCGATAAGCTGCTGGCGGTCCAGGGGAATGGAGAACTCATGCGGCTTTTCGGCCGTGGAAACGGCGTCCACGGCGCCGCCCTCGGCGGCGATCTTCTTCACCGGCACGAGGTCCATCCCGCAGATCGGGCATTTTCCGTCCGGTTCCTGCGACCGCACCGACGGGTGCATCGTGCAGGTGTAGTAGTCGACGTCCGCGGGCTTTGACGCGCTCGCCGCGCCTGTCTTGGAGCAGCCGGTGGCCGCGACGAGGCCGGCGAGGCAGGAAAGGATGAGGGCTAGGCGGATGGATTTCATTTTGAGGGGTCGGGATTTTGGCCGTCGTGGCCGGGAGGCGGTTCGCCCGCGAGGGAGACCAGCGTTTCCACGTCGCGGATGCCGGTAAGATAGGAGATCTGGGCGAGCATCGTGTTCTGGTCGATGAGGGCATGGTCCATGGCGAGATCGTCCGCCAGGAGCATGCGGTGCGCGTCGAGGATGTCCTGGAAGGGCCCGAGGTTGTGCTCCCACGCGGACTGGGCGCTCGTGAGGGTCTGGCGCGCGAGCGGGATCAGCTGGTCCCGCAGGAGCACCGCCTGGCGCAGGGCGGCGCCCAGGTCGACGATGTGGTGGTGCAGGTCCTCGCGGATCGACAGGGACTGGTCCTCGGCCGCGAGGTCACTCGCCCTCTTGCGCTCCTGGTCCCTGCGCCAATCGCTGTCGTACCTGCCCCTGTTCAGCCACGGGAGGCTGAAGCTGACCGTGGCGGTTCCCTCCCGGAAGCCGCCGTCGCCGCTGTACTGGCGCGCCTCAAGCCCGACGCTCACGTCGGGAAGGCGCTGCTTGCGGGTCAGGTCTGCTGCGGCCTGGGCGGAGGCGCTCTCCTGGCGCATGACCTTGAGGCTGGGCTCCGCTGCGAGGGCGGAGTCGACGAGTTTGGGCGTGTAGTAGATCGGCGGCGCAAGAGAGGGCACCTGAACCCGGGGCCAGGGGGCATGGAGGTCGCGGTTCAGGAGGCGGTTCAGCGCGAAGGCGCTGTGGTCGCGCTCCTGCTGCTTGGTCGTCAGGTCGTTGCCGGCTATGACGCGGGCGGTCTGTATCTTCAGCCAGTCCACCTGGCTCGCCTGGCCCACGCGGTAGCGGTGGTCGACCGCCGCCAGCGTGGCGTCAAGCCACGCCAGGTCCTCCTCGGCGATATCCGCCTCTCGGCCGGAGATGGCCAGGCCGTTCAAGGCGACCTGAAGCTCGAGGCGCAGCCTCTGCGTCTCGTACTCGGCGGACAGCTGCTCGCGCGACGCGTCGGCGGAGGCCACCCTGCGCATGAGGTCGGGGCGCCCGTATAGGGGAAGCTTCTGCTCCAGCCCATAGACGAGATTGCCCTCCTGGGACGATTCGAAGCCGCGGGAGCTCGAGCCCCAGAGGCCGAAGGACGCGGTCGGGTCCTCCCACGTCCTGACGGCGGCGACCCCGTTTACCGCGGCCCTGGCGCGCGCGCCCGCGGCCTGGAGGCCCGGGTTTTGCCCCTGGGCCTCGGCCACGAGCCGGTCTATGAATGCGGGAGTGATCTCGCCCCGGTCCGGCGCTTTCGTTTCAGCCGCGGGCAGGCCGAGGGGGAAGATCGGGAGAAGAAGAATGAACGTGATCCTGATGGGAAATGGCTTCATGGCTGTCCTAGGGTGATGAGGGATGGGAATCGCGCGCGGACGCGCGGCAGCGCGGCTACGCCACGGGGGGAGGGCACTGCCCGCGGCACGCGCGGGCACACTGCGGTCCAGTCCCTAGATCAGGAAGCTGCAGTGCGCCTTGAACAAAGGCACACCGGCGGAAGGCGCCATGGCGGCCGCTGCGCCGAGCGCGACCGAGGCGGCCGCTGGCTCGACAAAGGACGCATAGAACCGCTTCTCGGAAACGCGGGCGGGAATTTCGTGCCGGCGCAGGGCCGGCTGGGAGAGTCGGGCGGCCTGCCCTGCGGCGAACATGAGGGGGGCGGGCGCCTGCGACCGGCCACAGGGCATACCGCAGGTGCCGGGAACCTTGCAGTGGCAGCACGCGCAATGGCAGCACGGGACGAGCTCAACCGGCTGCACCCGCACGAATGCCGTGCAGTAGAGGGCGACGAGAAGCCATCCCAGGCGTTTCATGCGGTGAAGTGACTGATAGTCGTTGGAGATCGGAGCGCAACCGTTATTCCCCCAAGGCCCGGGTCTGGCCGCATTCCCACAAGGGATACTTCCGGCGCCGCATTTGTCGAAACCCCTTGCGGGCTTCGTGAAATCGACCATAGGAAACATACAGCATGCAATCAGCCAGCTTCGGAACCACGTTCACATTCTTCGCATATTCCCACGCGCTCTCCGGGGTCCCGGAAGGCGAGACGCTGCAGGTGTTCGAGCTTCCCCACGGATACGTGCTGAACGTTCCCATCAGCACGCTGGCGATGACCATCCCCAACAAGGACCTGAAGAACAATCCCGGGACGGGCTCAAAGCTCAACCCGCGCTATTTCCTGTTCCAGAACGAAAGGCGGCCTGACATCTCCGTCAGCGGGTGGATCGAGCCGGCCAAGAAATTCACAACGGCGAAGAAGATCTGGGAGGGGGACAAGATCCAGTGGTCGATCAACGGGCTGCCCAACCCGACTGAGGTTGAGTTCAAGAAAATCGGGGGCTGGGACGCGATCCTCTATAACATGGACATACCCGGGGGCACGCACTCGAACATCCGCGCGCACTGGATCCAGGAAAGCACGTGGATCGACATGCACATCTCCTCGCTCACCGAGGGCAAGTCACCCCGCCAGTGCCGGGCGACGCTCATGAGGCTCCTGGGGCAGATACGGGTGGAGAACACGAACGACACCCTCTAAGGCCGGGGCGGGCGTGGACGG
This sequence comes from Opitutaceae bacterium, assembly GCA_003168315.1. Classification (GTDB taxonomy): domain Bacteria; phylum Verrucomicrobiota; class Verrucomicrobiia; order Opitutales; family Opitutaceae; genus Palsa-1447. Next base: position 3,830 of record PMSP01000022.1, on the reverse strand, counting down.
GCGGGCATGCCTGACAGTCCCGGTTATCTTACCCGCAGCATGACGACGCCGTGTCCCGGCACGGTGCCCGAGTAGCCCGCCGCGTCGGGAGCGACGCCCGCGTGCCCCCAGAGGTCCCGGATGGCCGCCGGGGGAGCGCCCAAGCCGAGGGCGGACCATGAGACTCCCGACGGCATCTCCTCGGCGTTCCGGTTGAAGAACGCCACCGCGAGGCCGCCGTCCGCCAGGGGCCTCGTCCATATCTCCACGCCGCCGTTGTCCGCGATCCGCACCGCCTCCCGTCCGAGGGCGTCCTGGTCGACGGCGATGACCTCCCGGTTGGTGAGGATATCGCGCGTCCCCGCCGACATGCCGTGCAGGTCATTGCCCGCCATCAGGGGCGCGGCCAGCATGCTCCACAGGCTGAAGTGAGTCCTGTATTCGTCCGGTGTCATTCCACCGTTGCCCACCTCGAGCATGTCGGGATCGTTCCAGTGCCCGGGCCCGGCATACGGGGCCAGGTGGCCCTGGTTGAACCCGATGTTCGACATCGATTTCCAGTTGTCCGAGATGTCGCCCGTTGTCCGCCAAAGGTTTCCGCCGACCTTCGGGCCCCACGTCCAGACGTCGTTCATTCCGTATTGGCAGAGGCTGAAAACGATGGCGTGTCCCGAGCCCTGGAGGGCCACGCCCATCTTCTGGTACACCGCCCGGAGGTCTGCGTTGCCGTAGATCCGCCCCGCGCTGCACCAGTCATACTTGAGGTAGTCGATTCCCCATCCCGCATAGGTGCGGGCGTCCTGCTCCTCGTGTCCGTAGCTCCCCTCGTACCCGCCGCAGGTCAGCGGGCCGGGCGAGGAGTATATACCGAGCTTCAGGCCCGTGGAGTGGACGTAGTCGGCAAGCGCCCTCATGTCGGGAAACTTCTGGTTGGCGACGATGTTGCCCTGCGCGTCGCGGCCGGCCTCCCAGGTGTCGTCGATATTGATGTACACGTACCCGGCGGCGGCCATGCCCGAGCTCACCATCGCATCGGCGGCCTCGCGCACGACCCGGTCGTCGACCCGCTCCGCGAAGTGGTTCCAGCTGTTCCATCCCATCGGCGGGGTCCTCGCGAGTCCGTTGTCGGGGACGTCAACCACCGCCGGCGGCGCGATCCGTGGCGGCGGCTGCATCTCGGACTCCGAGGCGGGGACAGCCGTCTCCTCGTCCCTGCCGCCGCCGTCGTAGGTGATGACGACATGGAGGTTGCCCCCGTCCGGCCGCACCCGGAAATTCCAGCCCCAGGGAATTTGGAACAGGGTGTCCGGTCCGTCGGTTCGCACGTCCGCGATCGCGACCTTCGAGGAGCTGTTGGCAAAGACCATTCCCCTGACCTGTCCCGCATCCTCGTGAAATATGAGGTAGGTCCTAAGCGTGACGCCGAACGGCTTGCGCATCTCGATCCTCCAGACCCCGTCGAGTCCGCCGCCGCGGGCCACGCCCGCGACGGAAATGAAAAGCAGGAGAGCGATGCGGCGCAGGTGGGTTGGAAATCTCATGGTTCGCGGGGGGGTTAACGGGGGCGGAAATACGGGCGCCTGGACACTTGTCCCACCGCCAGCAATTGGGTGGATTCTCTTGATTATCAATAGCTAAGTTGGCATAAGATGACTACGTAGTTGTCTCGGTTGAGAAGGAGGCCCGAGCGGCTACGCTTGAACCCATCAACCTTGTGACCCGCACGATCGCAAACGCTTCCCGTTTCCTCGCCCCGCTCCTTGCCGCGCTGGCGATGGTCATTGGCGGATCGCACGCGTCGGCGCAGACGGCCACCAACATCACGGGCCTCTATTACACCGGCCTTCAGTCGAACGGAAACCTCCAGGCAGCCGGCAGCCAGGACGCCAACTGGAATGTCACCTACGCCTCCACTAACGGCGGCACATCGGCTAACACAACGTACGAGGGTGCCGCCTACATCATCAGCGGAGCCCAAATCGCCAGCTCGGGCTATACCCAGAATACCTCCACCGCCCAATGGATCACCCCACCTGGGGCGACCCAATCAAACGGCACAGCCCCTAACACAGGCGGCGACTTCGCTCCCGGCAACGGGACGACAACTCCAAACGAAGGTATCTACATCTACACGCTCGCCTTCACTATCACGGGGACTGGCGCGGCCGGCACAACCGTCAACGGCGCCTTGAGCCAGATCCAGATCACGATGACTTTGGCCGCCGACGACCAGTATTCCGTTTACGTGAACCCAGCCGGCAATGGTACATCTGCACCAGCCGGCCCAGCCGCAGCCTCCGCAACAAGCGCTTGGAGCAACACCACAGCGATCGACCTCCAGAACTTCAACGGCTCGGGAGGTACGAATAACTCGACCTTCAAAATTGGCACGAATTATATCGTAGTCGTCGTTGACAACACGAATAGCGCCACAGGCTCAAGCGGCTCCAACGCCGCTAATGCGACCGGACTCCTCGTCTACCAAACCTCGGAGGCGACCATCAACGGACATCCGGTTCCCGAAGTGGCCACATGGCTCCCCTTGGTCGGGGTGATGAGCTGTTACGGGCTGATTCTCATACGACGGCGCCAGACCCGGCTTCAGCCCGCCGCCGCTTGAAGGCGGCCGTTCGCCACCAGAGCCGTCTTGCCTCCGACCCCGCGCCCTGAGAGGAGGGGCGACGCATGAAGCCGACAGCATCGCGGTGCACCGCCTTTCGCTCGCTGCCCTGGCTCGCGAAACTCGATGCCTTCGGCCTCTGCGCGGCCATTGTCGCCTTCGCTGCGCTTGTCTGGCCCCTGTGGCGCCATGACGACAATTTGACCCACGGGATATTCCTGCCGTTCCTCGCGGCCATCCTGGTCGTGGAGAGCCGGCGGGACCCGGGCCCCCGTTTCCTGCGGCCCGGAGCCGGTCCGCTCATAGCGTGCGCGTTCCTGATCCTTGCCGGCCTCGCGAGCGTCGCCGTCGCCGTCGTGTATGCCGCGGCGCTCGGATGGACCCATGCGATGGCGGAATTCATGCTCTCCGCGGGGCTCGTCTTCACCCTCGGCGCCGCGTGGCTCGGCTATGCCGACCAGCGCGTGCGCTTCATTCCCCTCAACTGGGCTGCGGCCGTCGCGGTCCTCCTCTGGCTCTTCGCGGGGCCGCCGCCGCCGGGGACCTACGCCAGGCTCGCATTTTTCCTGCAGGCCGGTGTCACCGATGCGGTCGTGCGGATACTGAACGCGCTTGGGATCGCCGCCTACCGCGACGGCAACGTGATCGAGCTCGCGCGGACGAGCGTCGGGGTCACCGAGGCCTGCAGCGGCGTCAGAAGCCTTATCTCCTGCACGGTCTCCGGGCTGTTCCTGTCGGCCCTCCTCGTGCGACGCCCCGGAAACCGGGCGCTTGTCATCGCGTTCTCGCCGGCGGTCGCGCTAGCGATGAACCTTTTTCGGTCACTCCTCCTCACGCTGCTTGCCAACGCAGGCGTCGACATTGAGGGCCGCTGGCACGATCTCACGGGAGCCTCCATCCTCCTGGTCACCACGATTCTCGTGGCGGCCTTTGCGTTCTGGCTGCATCGCCGCGAGCCCGCAAGTGCGGGGGCGCCCGCCGGGACAACGTCTGCGCCCGCGGGCCGATCGCCCGTCCTAGGAATGGTCGCGGCCGCCCTCGTCTTGGCCGCCGGGGCGGCGGCCAGCCTCGCGGCGGCCAACCGGCCGCCCGGGGCGTCCGCCGGCAGGGTTCCGGACTTGGCGGCGCTCCTCCCCGAGACGCCGCCGGGCTGGACCGCTGTGACGACGCCGGATTTGGATCAATACGGCGACGTGCTCCACACGCACGCCCTGATCGAGCGCGTGTATTC
>PMSP01000067.1 GCA_003168315.1 Opitutaceae bacterium | reverse complement strand
TAGATCTCCGCCAAGGCGACGCCCTGCGCCGCGTTGCCCCCGGAGATCTCCGAAGTGTACGAGCCCGGCTGCAGGTTCTCCAGCACCGCCGCGTCGGCCGATCCCGACGGGAGCGCGAACGCCCCCACCTGGGTGAACGCCGCCGCCAGCGCCGCGCTCCCGCCGCAGGCGGTCCCGGTGTCAACCGTCACGCCGCTGCCCGTGTTGACGAGGGTGAGCTGCGGCTGCGCCAGGGCGCCCGACACGTTGAAGGGGGCGGCGCCGAGCGTCGGGCCGACGCCCCGCAGCAGCACGCTCGTGCTGCCGGAGCCGTCGATCACGAAGCCCGCGATCAGAATGTCGCCGCCGGTCCCGACGTCCGCCCTTGCGGAGAGGTTGACGATCCTGCCGGGGGCCAGGGCCTGCAGCGACACGGTGACGACGGCGGCCGCGCTCGTCACGGCGCCGGAGCCGCCGGTCACCGTGACCGTGTAGGTGCCGGCGTCCGACGCCGACGCGGAGGCAACCGAGTAGGTCGGGGCGACGGCGCCCGATATCGGGTTCCCGTTCAGGCTCCACTGGTAGGAGAGAATGCCGGGGCCGCTCGCCACGACGGAAAGCGTGAACGGCTGGCCGGGACCGACCGCCAGGGCGGACGGCTGGGAGACGATCGCGAGCGCGTCGGCCCCCACCCGCCCGACCCTGCGGCTGTCGAACTGGTACATCGGCCAGTCGGAGTCGGCCGAGCCGACGCCGATGTTGAACGCGTAGACCTTGTGGTCGTTGCTCCCGAAGTAGAGCATGCTGCCGGCGATGACGGGCGAGGAGCGGATCCAGTCGGCCGAGGCGTAGATCCTGACGAGCGCGCCGGCCGCGCTGACGGCGTACATGTTGTGGTCATAGCACCCGATGTAGATCGTCCCGTTGGCGTCCACCGCCGGCGCGCTCGCCCTCACCTGGGTACCGAGGGGGTATTTCCATTGGAGCGCTCCGCTCGCGGCTGCGAGCGCGTATAGGTTGCCGTCGTAGCCCCCGAAGTAGACGGCGCCGTTCGCCAGCGCCGGGGCCGAGGTGACCCCGTCCCCGGCGGCGTAGCTCCAGCGCAGCCTCCCGGTCGGGTCGAGCGAGTAGACGTTCCCGTTCAGGGTCCCGAAGTAGAGGTTGCCCGACGCGTCGATCGCGGCCGCCGTGTAGATCGGCTCCCCGGGAACCGGCGCCGTGAACAGCCACTTCTGGGAGCCGTCGGGGTTTATCGCGTAGAATGAGCCTCCGTCTGTCCCTATGTAGATCGTCCCGTCCGAGGCGATCGTCGGCGCCGCGTAGGATTCCCCGGGCACCGCCGCGGTCCACTTGAGGACCCCGGCCTGCGTGAGGGCGTACAGGTTTCCGTCGCTTGCGTGGAAATAGATCGTGCCGTCGGCGGCCAGGGCCGGCGACGAGGTGATGCTGGTGCCCGACGTGCCGGTCCCGGCCGCGCCGGGGACGGCGTAGGTCCAGTCCAGCGACCCCGCGGTGTTGAAGGCGTACAGGCTGCCGTCCGTGTTGCCCGCGTAGATCGTCCCATCGGGCCCGATCGCGGCGGAGCTCGTGTCGAAGACGCCGCCGCCCGCGTGGCTCCATTTCACCGCTCCCGACGGGCCGAACGCATAGAGGGAGTTGTCGTCGCTTCCCGCGTAGACCGTCCCGTCGGGCCCGACTGAGGGGGAGCAGGTCACCGAGTCCCCCGTCGGCGTCTGCCAGATCGAGTCGTCTATGGAGAGCGTGAACTCGCCGACGGAGCCGGAGTCGACCCCGTCGACCGAGATCAGGTAGGTCGTGCCCGCGGTTGCGCTGATCGTGCAGAGGCACTCGCTGATGTCGGTCGTCATGCCCGAGAGGGCCGTCCCGGCGGCCGCGTCGACGAGGGCCAGGTTGGCGAATGAGGTCCCGGTGTAGACCGCGACGGCGGGGACGAAGTCGTAGCTGTAGCCCGAGAACTGCGCCGTCCCGGAAGCGGGCGCGGTCCATGAGTACCAGAGGGAGTGCCCTCCCGGCAGGCCCAGGATCTTAGGCTCGTTGGGCTCGAGCGTCGCGTTTATGTTCGCCCCGAGGATGGAGACGCTCGGGCCCGCGAGGACCTTGGGCGAAGAGATCGAGTCGTTGTTCGGGGTGGTGTTGATGGCGAGGATCGTCTGGCCGCTCGCGCCCCCCTGGCCCTGGACGTTGATCTGGTAGGTCGTCCCGGCGGACGTCTGGAAAGTCACCTCGCTGTACGGGACGGTGGCCCCCTGGCCCTGCTCGAGCGGCTCGGTCCCGAAGTTCAAGCTGCTGCCGACGAGGCTCAGCGAACCGAGGCTCGTTCCCGTGTACACCCCCAGCGCCGTCGCGTAGGTGCTCCCGCCGGGGTAGAGGCCGCCCCCTGTGCCGCTCGTGTCGATCTCGACCTTCGCGTCCTCGGTCGCCGTCCACTGCCACCAGAGGGAATGGCCGGCCCCGCTGACAAGCTGGGGAGTCCCCGCCTCGAGGGCCAGCGGCGAGTCCGCGTTGTTCGAGCGGGTATAGGGGTCCAGGCCCACCAGGTTCGTGCGGTTCTCGAAGAGGGCGTTCGGCGGCGTGTTCGCCGCCGTCGTCAGCGCCGTCGCCAGGTTGAGGCGGCCGCCGGTCTGCGCCTTGCCCGCGAGCGCGGGCTTCGCGTCCGCCGAGTTGAGGATCCGGTTGATCGTCTGGCGGTAGGTGTCGCCCGGGAACTGCGACCTGACGAGCGCGACCGCCCCGGTGACCATCGGGGCCGACATGGAGGTCCCGCTCAGGTAGGCATACGAGCTCGGGCTGGAGAAGTAGGTCGAGATGATGTTGTCGCCCGGCGCGAATATCTCGACCGAGCCCGACCCGTAGTTCGAGAAGAAGGCCGGCAGGTCCCGGTTGTCGGTGGCGCCGACGCAGATGATGTTGTCGAGCGGGTAGTCGGCCGGAAAGAAGGGCGAGATGTCGATGTTCTCGGCGCTGTTTCCGGCGGAGCAGACAAAGATGACGCCCGCCTTTCCCGCCGCGTAGATGGCGTCCATCTCGGGCTGCGCGAAGCTCGTGTCCCCGAAGCTCGCATTCAGAACGCTGACGCCGTGCGCGATGGCGTACTCGATGCAGGGAAGCTCGTCGGAGATCGTGCCCATGTCCGCGCTGCTGATGAACTTGAGCTCCATCAGCTGCGCCTTCCACGCGACGCCGCTGACGCCGAGGCCGTTGTTGCCCACCGCGCCGACGATGCCCGAGGTGTGCGTGCCGTGGCCGAGGTCGTCGGTCGGGAGCCCGGTTGTCGCCACGGCGTTCAGCCCGTTGATGCTGTCCGTCTCGGAGACGAGCTCCGAGCCGCCCGAGCCGCCGACCGTCGAATAGGATGTCGTCGTGTTCGGCTTCGGGTTGACCCACAGGTTGGAGACGAGGTCCTGGTGCGTCGTCAGCGCGCCCGAGTCCAGCATGCCGACGATCACCGGGGAGGCGTCCGTGCGGGTCTCCCAGCCGGCCTCGGCATCGATGTCCGCGCCGGCGATCCCGCCGTTCTCGCCCGCGTTGCTGAGGGCCCACTGGTTGCCGAACTGCGGGTCGTCGGGCACGACCGGCATCACCGTCCCATGGCGGGTGTAGTCCGGCTCGACGTATTCGTAGCGGCCGGTCGCCATGAGCCGCGCGACCGCCGCCCTGACGTTGTCACCCGGAGGGAGCCTGAGGACGGCCACGCTCCCAAAGCGGCCGAACCGCGCCTGGAGCCCGAGGCCCTCGCCCTTCTCGATCGAGTCGATGGCGGTCAGCATCTGGGGCTTCGGCTTCGCGAGGACATAGCCGTCGCGGTACCCCTGGGCGATCTCCCCCGCGGTGAGGGACGCCGCGCTCGGCGGCGGGGCGGCCGAGGCCGCGCCGATCGCCGCCAGCAGCAGCAGGCCCGCCCGCAGCGCGGTCAGGGTGCGTGCCGGCCATGACCGGAGGGGGCTCTGTGCGGGCTGCAAGGGGGTCGCTTTCAAGACAAGAGACGCAGGGGGATGTGCCAACGTTTCAGATGGGCCTCGGGCCCTGTGACTTCGTTTCGCGGCAACCCGCGGATGCGGGCGGCCGTCGACGCGCAAGGGGCCTCAGGTCTCCTGCCTAAGAATTTCAAGGGGAGGATGATCCGACACGCCGCGGCCCGCGGCGAAACCCGTTGCGACCGCAAGGAGGGCGACCGTGGCAATGGCCGCTGCAATCTGCCCGGCCGGCGCCACCGCCGCCACATGGAACACGTAGCGCGCGAGGAGGGCGTTCCCGGCAAGGGCCAGGACCGCGCCGACGACGGCAGCCTGGACGCCGAGCGCGGCGTACTCGACCAGTTGGATCAGCGCCAGCTGCCTGCGGGTGGCCCCGAGCGTCCGCAGGAGCACCGTCTCCTTCAGCCGCTGGTGGCGGCCCATCAGGACGGCGCCGGCGAGGACGACGAGCCCGGTCGCGACCGTGAAGAGCGCCATGAACTGGATCGCGAAGGCGACCTTCGAGAAAATCCCGTCCAGGGTCTCCACGACGAGCGCGAGGTCGATCGCGGTCACGTTGGGAAAGGCATCGACGACGGCCTCCTGGACCCTCGCCGAGGCGGCGGGCGTCCCGGCGTGGACCGCCGCAAGGTAGGTCTTCGGCGCGCCCTCGAGCACGCCGACCGGGAAGACGACGAAGAAGTTGGGCTCGAGCCGGCGCCATTCAACCGCGCGCACGCTGCCGACCCGGGTCCGGACGGCGAGGCCCTGGAC
>PMSP01000049.1 GCA_003168315.1 Opitutaceae bacterium | reverse complement strand
GCCGGGGTCCGTCTGGACGGCGAGGTTCATCTCCTCGACCACGCGCCGGAGGACCGCGGTGTCGATGTGGTTCTTTTTCAGGATCTCTGCGACCTTGTTGACGTCGATTTTGGGCATGAAGGTTTTGGGTTCTCCCGAAGGGTGCCCGCGGCTAACGGTGCTCGCGCAGCTTCCTTATCTCCTCGAACTGCTTCGGGGAGAGGAGGCGCCTAGGCAGGCGCCGCTCGGCCTCCGAGACAAGCCTCGTCCAGTCCTCCTCGCTCGGCCCATGGACCTCCCACGAGGTGAAGTGGCCCTGCTTGCGGAACCACTTGAGGTTCCCCCCGTGGACGATGGCCTTCACCTGGTACTTGCCGGCCTCGGGATCCCTGACCCACCATCCGAATTCCATGCTCATGGGAGTGGGAACTCGGCCACGCTCGGGCCGGGGTGGAACTCGCCGCGCCGGGACACCACCCGCCGGACGCGGATCCGGTCGCCCGAGATCTCCGCGACCATGGCGCCGAAGGGCCTGCAGAAGGACCCGGTGTTGATGACCACAATGCCGGAGGGCATCCGCCAGACGCCCGGCTTGTGCGTGTGGCCGATCATGACAAACCGGGCCTTGGGCCTGTGCTTGCTCGTGAACGACGCGGCCCGGCCGGGCGCCTCCCGCCAGGCGCGCAGGATCGAGAGAGCCCGATGGGGGGGCCAGACGGTGTCGCCGGCCAGGCGGATCGCAAAGCGCAGCGGGTCGCGCTCCGACTGGTGGGCCTGCGGGATGGTCGCTGCCACGGAGCGGAACGCGCTCAGGCGGCCCTCGAACCCGCCGCTCCCGTCCTCGGGGAGCGCCGCCAGGGCGGCGATCACCTTCCTCCTGATTGACGCGGCGTCCTTCGACCAAGGGACGATGTTGTCGAAGAGGACGTCGCCGTGCGTGACGAGGATGCGGCCCTGCGCGAACTCGAGCGCGTGCTGGCTCGAGAGGTCGGGATCGTGGTTTCCGGTGAGGAAGCTGACGGGAGTCCCCACGGCGCCGAAGAAGTCGAGCACCTCGCGGCGCATCGCGGCGATCCTCGCCGTGTCCCTGTCCGGGCGGGTGTCGAGGGTGTCGCCGTTGAAGACGAACGAGGTGGCGCCGTCGATGAGGGGACGCAGCTGGCCGAGTGAGCGCACGCGGCTACTCCGGTCCGCGTAGTGCACGTCCGATACGATGCGGATGAGTTGTGCTCCCACTCAGTTGTCGCCGCCCGAGGGCCGCGAGCCGGGGAAGGCCCCCTGCAGCGCGCCGCCCATGATGCCCGAGAGGTCGAACTTGCGCCAGCCGTCGGGTGCGGCGAACAGGGAGTCGGGCAGGCTCTCCTTCTGCACCGCCGTCACCTCGAGGCGGAACTTCTCCGTGCCGCCCTCCGAGCTGACGACGCGCATCGGGAAAAATCCTCCGCCCTTGACCGCGGCCTCCCATTCCTGGGGAGCCTGGCTGCGGCGGCCGCCCTGGAAGAGTCCGCCGAACACGCCGAGCTCGTTGGTGGCCCAGATCGCGGCCGTGCCCTTGGAGGTCGTGATCAGGTATTTCGTGCACGGGTACCCGAGGATCGTCTCCGTCTCGCCCGTGTTCACGAGCTTCGTGTCGGAAGGCTTGGCGGGCGCGGAAACCCCCGCCTTCTCGGCGGCCGCCTTCTGGGCGGCGGGATCCGGCAGCGTCTGCACCATGTACATCTTCTGCTGCGCCATGAGTATCAGCATCTGATGGTTCTTGAAGTCCATGATCATGGCTCCGCCGCCCCCCTTCGCGGTCGTCATATCCATGCGCATCAAGCCCTCCTTGATGCTGTAGTCGATGGACTGGCTGCCGTTGTCCTTCGATCCGGCCGCGGTGATCTTCATCGTCACCTTGCCCTCGAAGGAGTCGGCTTTGAGCGCGGACGGCAGGAGGAGCGCGCAGAGGGGTACGAGCACGGGTATTAATTTCATGGCGGGGCGATTATCGGATTGCCGCCTGCCGGTGCAATGAAAGAAGCCCAAGGGGTTGAATTACAGGCACGCATACCACGCGGGCAACTTTGCGGACGTGCTTAAGCATGCGCTGCTCGTGCGGCTCCTGCGGTCCCTCCAGCGCAAGGAGACGGGCTTCGTCGTCGTGGACACGCACGCCGGCCGCGGCTTTTACGACCTCCGGGCGGCGGCCGAGGGCGACTCGGGGCCGAGGTCCCCCGAGTGGCCTTACGGCATCGGACGGCTGTGGGACCGGGCCGACGCCCCCGAGGAGGTCCGCGACTACCTGGACCTCGTCCGCGCCTTCGACAGGGACAAGGGAAACGCCGCGGCGACGCCGCGCTTCTACCCGGGCTCGCCGCGGCTCGCGCGGATGGTCGCGAGGCCCCAGGACCGCCTCGAGCTCTGGGAGAAGCATCCCGACGAGTGCGAGGCACTGCGGCGGGAGTTTGGCGCCGAGCGCAGGCTGTCGATCCACGGGGCCGACGGGTACGGCGCGATCAAGGCGTGCCTGCCGCCGGCGGAGCGCCGGGCGGTGGTCCTCATTGACCCGCCCTTTGAGGACAAGGGCGAGTGGGAACACGTTGCCCGGGCGGTCGGCGAGGGCATCCGCAGGTTCCCGGGGGGGACCTACGCGGTCTGGTATCCCCTGACCGGGCGCGCGCGCGACGACGGGTTCATTGACGCCCTGAAGGCCGCGAGGACCCCGTCTCTTTCCGCCGAGCTGATTGTCGATCCCGGCGCCGCCCGGATGAAGGGGTGCGGGGTCGTCGTCGTCAACCCGCCGTGGCGGTTAGACGACGAGGCCCGAGCGATCCTAAGTTACTTGGGAAACGTGCTTTACCGCGGAGCCGGGGCCCAGGGCGACGTGCGCTGGATCGTGTCCAAGTAAGGCAGTTCCGGGGGGACCGTCTGGACGGCAAGCGGGGGGGGCCGGAAAGTCGGCCGGACCCATCTCGCGTCCTCGCGATGGGCTGCGTGAATCGCCGCCGGTTCGTTAAGCAGCGCTCGCGCACGGAAGCTAACAGCGTGCGGTGTNNGGGTGTTGGTGTCATGGTGGAAAGTTCGACACGGAGTGTAAAAAATTGTGCCACCAATCTCGAAAAAAACCTGCTCCGCGCCCGGCGCCCGCGGGCCGCGACCTCCGCCCGGGGGGCGAAGGGGCTGCACGCGGGCGCGGGGGGCGTCAGATCACGCCACGCGTCCCATCCTGTGGGCCGGCGCAGGGGATTCCTGGCGCTTGGGCACCGACAGGGTGAGGACGCCGTCGCTGATCCCGGCCTGCATCTGGGAATAGTCGAAGGCCAGACCCAGCCGCAGGCGCAGACGGTAGTCGCGCTGCAATCCCTCGAGGTTCAGGGCCTGCCAGTTCACGCGCACGAATCGTGTCTTGTGCGCGGTGATGACGAGGTCGGGCCCGTAGGCCTCGATTTCCACGCCCGAGGCGCCCACACCGGGGACGTAGACAACGATGCTGACGGCGTCCGGGAGCTCACGGCAGTCGTAGCTGGGCTGGCGAAACGTCGTGTTCGACGCGTCGAAGGCTCGGTGATGACGGCTGGGTGCGCGCGTGGTATGGGTTCTCGTGTTCATGGTGGGAAAGGCAGTTGCCCCCTGGGGGCTTTTGGCCTCCGGGCTTCTGGGTTTCTAAACGTCTTCCTGGTTGGGAGGGTTTAGACCTCGAAGCCCGCGCTGGCCGTTTTGTTCCACTTGGAAATGGCGACCAGGCGCATCACGGCGCAGCCAAATCGGACGGCCTTCGTGATCGAAGTGCCGGCGAGGCTGGTGTGATGTTTGTGGGTCTGGGCCATCGGAACGGTTGTGCACCATGTGTACTGCAGGCCCCGTGCCAAGCAAAATCGAATCTCATGACAGGCGTCCTGTGCGCGGTTGCGCGGGAGAGCGCA
>PMSP01000102.1 GCA_003168315.1 Opitutaceae bacterium | reverse complement strand
CCCGGGGGCCGTGTCCGCTGGCACGGCGGGATCGAGGACCTGAGGAAGCGGGGCGTCCCGATCCTGTCGGCGGGACCGCTTATCGAGCAGGGGCTCGGCATCATCTACCGGGTCCTCGACCAGGCGCCGGACATGAGCCCCGAGGAGATCGGCGCGGCCCTGGCCAAAGAGCCGCGGCTCTCCAACCCGACCGCGGACCTCATCAGGGGCCGCACGGTGTTCGTCGGCGCCAGTGCCAGCGGGACATTCGACCTGGGCGCGCTTCCCGTCGGGCGCCTTGAGCCGAGGGTCCTTCTCCACTGGACCGCATGGGCGAACCTGGTGGGGAACGGCTTCATCCGGTCGAACGGCTGGGCCGTGCCGGTCCTCTCCGCGCTGGCGATCCTGTCGATTTTCTGGGCTGGGATCAGCCGGTCGAGCCTGACGGGCCCGGGCCTTGCCTGCGGCGCCTGGGTCCTCGGGGCCTACTTCGGCTCCTACGCGGCCACGGCCTACGGCCTCTGGATTCCCCCGGCGACGCCGGCCATCTCGGCCCTGATGACGCTCCTCGGCGTCGCCGCGGAGAGCTTCTGGGAGGAGCAGCGGCGCAAGCGCGAGGTGGCTGCCCTCTTCGGGAGCTACGTCGACCCGGCCGTCCTGACCGAGCTCCTCAGGAACCCTTCCGCGGTCCGCCTCGGGGGCGAGCGCAAGGTGGCCACCGTCTGCTTCCTCGACCTGGCGGGATTCACGGATCTCTCCGAGAAGCTGTCCTCCGAGCAGCTGGTCTCGGTCGTCAACTCCTACCTGGAGGAGATGAGCAACTGCCTCTTCCCCTTCGGGGCCTACATCGACAAGTACATCGGCGACGCGGTCATGGCGGTGTTCGGGGTGCCGCTGCCCCTGCCGGACGACGCCCTCGCGGCCTGCGAGGCTGCGCTCGCGGCCCAGGCGGCGATGGAGGGGATCAACCGGTCGATCGGGGCCATGGGCACCCGCCTGAGCATGAGGATAGGGATCAACACGGGCGAGATGATCGCGGGCAACGTGGGCTCCAGCCGGAAGACCAACTACACGGTGCTCGGGGACTCGGTGAACCTGGCCTCGCGGCTCGAGGGCGCCAACAAGAGGTTCAAGACGGCGATCCTGATAGGCGAGACGACCGCGGCGAGGGTCGGGGGGCGGCTGGAGATCCGGCCGCTGGCCCAGCTGAGGGTCAAGGGGAAGAAGCAGGCGGTCGAGGTCTTCGAGCTGGTCGGGGCCGCAGCCGGCCTCCCCGAGGCGACGACGGAGTTCCTCAGGCGCTACCGGGAGGGGTACGCCGCGTACGTCGCGGGCAGGTTTGACGAGGCGGCGCGGGCAATGGAGCGCGCCAGGGTCCTCTCGCCCGAAGATTGCATGACCCTGGAAATTCTGAAAAATTCACGGGAGTACTCCCTGCGCCCCGCCCCCACTGATTGGAACATCGTCGAACTGGAAACCAAATGAGCCGCAAGGCACTCGTCATTTCCGCGCTCATGCTTGCCGCCGTCCCGGCGGCGCTGGCGGCGTTCGCCGTCGGGGGAACGGCGTTCACCAAGCGCGTGAAGACCGACCTCTTGTCGGACTCCAAGCCCTTTGCCCCGGTCTCCGCGGAGGTCGGCTACTCCCGGAAGCTGAGGATAGACCAGGTCAGGGGAATGTGGCTCCACGTCCAGGACGGCCCGAACGTGGGCTGGGTCTTTTCCGGGAACGTGGCGGAGGAGAAGCCGACGGACACGAAGGGCATGGACGGGCTGCCGATCGGCGCCAGCAAGACGTCCGCGACCGCGGCCGCGCGCCCGCTGGCTCCGGCGGCCGAGCAGTATGGAGACCGAAAGGGGCTCGCGCAGGCCACGAGCGACGTCATGTGGCTCGAGGGGCAGAGCGACGCCGTCACGCCCGATCAGGTCGATGAATTCCTGAAGTCGAACCAGAAGGGGGAATTCCAGTGAGGCGACTTGCCGTACTTTCCCTCGCGCTTCTCGCGGCGGTTCCCGCCCGGGCCCAGTTCTCGCTGAACCTGGACAACCTGGTCAACACCGCCAAGGACGTCGGGAAGATGTCCAAGGGCCTGGCCGGCATCGGTCCCGAGGAGGAGCTCACCATCGGCGGCTCGGTCGCGATCGAGATCGCCAGCCGGTACGGCGGCATCGTCCGCGACGAGGCCATAACCCGCAGGGTGAACCTCGTTGGGAAGGCGCTCGCGCGCTACAGCTCGAGGCCGAACCTTCCGTGGCGCTTCGGGGTCCTGGGCTCGCAGACGGTGAACGCGTTCTCGGCTCCCGGCGGCTACGTGTTCATCACGCGCGGGCTCTACGACACGCTTGGGAGCGACGACGCCCTCGCCGCCGTCCTCTCGCACGAGATCACGCACGTCGCGCGCCGGCACGCGCTGAAGATCATCGCCCGAAACGACTTCTTCTCCGGGGCGATGGACCTCGCGTCGCAGCGGAGCGCCGACCTGCAGAAGTTTGACGCCGGGATCGACCAGATCACGACGACCCTCTTCGAGAAGGGATTCGACCCCCAGACCGAGTACGAGGCCGACGGCGGGGGCCGGGGCCTGGCGATCACCACCGGCTATGCGCCGGGTGGCCTTCGCTTTGTGCTCATGCAGCTCCAGGCGAGGGGCGGGGATCCGCAAACGACCTTTTCAACGCATCCCCCCCTGCAGGAGCGGATCAACCGCCTTCCAGCGGACCCCCCTCCTCCCTAGGATCTGTTTCCAACCTTATCGTTTGGGGTTTATGAAGGTGGGCAGGCGAAACGCTCGCTTCCCACAAGTGGGACCTCCGAATCCTAACGCCTCCCGATTGTAGGTGGTCAGCGCGCACTCCTGTTTCAGCCGACGGCCGCGCCCTCAGGCTTCAGGACAGCAAGATCGGCAGGAGGACGCCGAGGCCGATCACAAACACGCAGAGGGCCGGCGCCGGGGTGCCGACCGGCCTGGCACGGCGGCTCTCCATGGCGGCGTAGCGGGGATCAGCGAGGAGCCAGCGGGTGTAGTTGCGCTCGAGGGCGAGGAACACGTTCGCCGTCACGAGGCCGAAAAGGAGGTGGCTGACAAGGGAGGGAAGGAGCGCCGCGGCGGCCTCGGGCCTCCAGTCGCATTCGCCGGTGCTAAGGAGAGGAATCAGCGTCAGCGGCCCGGCGTACCACAACATGAGGCCGAAGAGGAGACCCCACAGGCTGCCGAAGACCACATTGGACGTCTCGCCGCGAAACAGGATGCCGTAACTTGCGCCAATGAGCGTGCTGGCCACGAGGTGCAGGCAGATCGCGATGACCATGGGAGGGCCGGCGTCATGGGCGGCGACCGATCCGATCACGCCGGTGTGGATCATGAGCGGCAGCGAGACGAGTCCAGCGGCAACGCCCGCCGCGGAGCCCCAGGCAAGCGACTGCAGAAAGCGGACGCCGGGCCCCTGCCGCTTACGGTTCAGCGGATCGGCGTCTATGAACAGGCGCGCCCAGACGACATCGACCGCGGAATATATGACGCCGAGGATCAGGCCGAATAGGATGTGGCCGACCAGCGGCCCGAACAGTTCGCTCGCGCGCTCCGACGACCAGTCGGCGGGGGCGCCCGCCGCGATCGGGAAGAGGGTGAGCTGCGCCAGGAACCACCAGAACATGGCATAGGCGACGCCCCATCCCATGGCGGACCCGAGGTTGCGGACGTCCGTCTGGAAGAGGATGCCGAAGGTGCTCCCGATCAGGCAGGCGACCGCGAAATGGAAGAGGACGGTCCCGAGATGGGAGCTGAGCGTCCCGTACCCGCTGATCAGCGGATAGAAATCGCCCGCGTACAGTCACTGGCTGAAGATGAGGGCGGCGACGACGCCGGCCGCGCCCCCGCCCACGAGGGCCCGCCCCCAGCGGAAGGCGCCGGTTGCCTGCGACCGGATCGTGCCCCAGATGCCAAGGCAAACCCCGACGGGAGCGCCNNGACAAGCTCGGGGAACCGGGCGCGCGACTCGCCCAGCATCGCGTCGGTCGAGTATCCCGCGGCATGGAAGACGACCGCCAGCGCGGGAAGCACCATCCAGAGCATGTACCCGGCCCCGAGGCCCCAGATGAGGCCCGCCCCGGGGCTGGTCGCCCTGCGCCTGAGCGCGAGAGCGAAGACAAGGCCGAAGGCGGCCCCGGCCGCGCCCAGCCGGCCCAGGGACGATTGCGCGGTCGCGGCCGCGAGCACTCCGCCGCCGCCCCCGACCGCGACCGCCAGCAGGATCCCGGTCAGGTCGATCCCGCCTCCCTCGAGTGCCGGGCTGGAGGGCGCCTCGGAAGGGGTCATGGCGCTTCCCCCTCCCTGGGCTCAATCGTCTGGACGATGTCGCGGGGGAAGAATATCTCGAAGGTCCAGTCGAGGAGGACCCGGGCCTTTCGCTCGAGGCCCGGCAGCTTCGAGACGTAGATCCCGCGCCACATCATCCAGGCCAAGAGCCCGGAGAACCTGACCGATTTGCCGCGCGCGAAGGGGAGGGTCAACTCGGCGCAGGCGGTCTGGTGCCCGACGACGCAGAGGGAGCCGAGCGAGTCGAAATGAAACGGCACGGGGGGCTTCCCCTCGAGCGCGCGGCCGATGTTGCGGGCGAGTGTCCGGCCCTGCCTGAGCGCGAACTGGGCCGTGGGAGGGCATGCCTTTCCCGTTTTTCCGTCCTTCACCGCGGCGCAGTCACCTAGGGCCCAGATCCCCGGGCGGCCGGCAACGGCCATCGTGCTGTCGACCACGGCGGCCCCGCGCTTGTCCGTATCAAGGCCGAAGGCCTTGAGCAGGGGGTTGGGCGAAGTCCCGGCGGTCCAGACCAGGGTCTGCGTCGGGATGACCCCGTCGCTGAGCGTGACCTGCCCCTCCTGGGCGTTCAGGACACGCGTGCTCAGGCGGAAGACGACGCCGCGGGCCGCCATCCGCTCCTGCGCATACCGCGCAAGCGACTCGCTCAGCTCGGGGAGGATGCGGTCGCGCGAGTGGACGAGGAAGATCCGAATCTCGCCGGCCGCGACGACCGGGTAGTCGGCGGAGATGCCACGCGAGAAATCGTTGATCGCGCCGGCCAGCTCGACGCCGGCGAAGCCGCCGCCGGCGACCACGAAGGTCACGAGCGCCCGGCGGACCTCCGGGTCGGGCTCCCGGTCGGCCCGCTCGAACATCTCGATGACATGGTTGCGGATGCGGCTCGCGTCCAGGAGCGTCTTGAAATCGAGGGAATGCCGCTCGATGTCTGCCGCGCCGAAGTAGTTTGAGACCGATCCCAGCGCCAGCACGAGGTGGTCGTAGGGAATCTCCCGGGCCGTGCCCAGGCTCCCGCCCAGCGGGGAGACCTTCACGACCCGCCTCTCGAAGTCGACGCTCTCGGCGCGCCCGCGCACAAAATCAGTCCGATGGAGCGAGGTCCGGAGCGGGGTGCTGATGTGGCTGGCCTCGAGGCTGCCGCCGGCGACCTCGGCCAGCATGGGCGTGAAGAGGAGCGCGTTTTGCTCGCTGACGAGCGTGATCGAGACGGGCTGAGCCCCCCGGAGCCCCTCCTCGAGGCCGACGGCCGTGGTCATCCCGGCAAACCCGCCTCCGAGGATGACAATATTCCTCGGCGCCAGCCGCACGTCATTTGTCAGCCGGGATTCCGGTCCGACGATCCGAAAGACGATCTCGCCAAACAGCTGAGTCAGGACTCCCAGCAGGCAGCCGTAAAGAGTCCATCCCACGAGTGCGGGAAAAACGGAGCGCATCGAGTCCGCGCTGAACAAGGGAGCCTGAAGCGTGGAATTCGGCACGCTGATGCAGGTCACGAGGATCCATAGGGGGATCCCGAGCGCGCACCCGGCCATGGCTCCCTCTGCATAGGCCCCCCTGATCCGTCCCAGTCCGGCGGCAAATGCCGCTCCCAGCACCCCGCCGATCAGCAGGACCGCATGCGGTGCCGCATGGGTTGCGGCCAGCGGATAACTCGAAGCCATCCCGGCGGAAACGCCTATCAAGATACGCCTGAGGACGGGCTTCATACGCGAATCATTGTCGATAGTGGGGCGGAGTGGAAAGCAAGCTCGGCAAAAGTTAGACGGGAGAGCTTTGGCGGCGAAGTTTTATTCCGCGCTCATCTCCCAATACAAATCGGTGGCGAGAACCGAATTGTCCAAGGAACTAGGACCCTGGGGACGCCAGCGAGGGCGATCGACGGGGAAGGGCTTCGAGAAGTTGGCTGTTGCCTACGATCGATGCGCTGCCTTTTTCTGCATTGGCATGAAACACAGCCCCGCCTTGGCGCGTTCTCGGCGCTCCAAAGGCTCACGCCTGGATGCCGACTCGTCCCGTGAGATGCTCCGTGCGCGGCTCGATCAGCTGAAACTCGCGGACCATTTCACCGGAAACACGGTGCTTCACGCGCGGAACTTTCTGGATGTGTCCCATGCCTGGAATTTTGAATCCCTCCATCTCTGGATGGCAAAGATATGCAATTACTCGAACACAAAGGTTCTCAGCAGAAAGGCGGGCCAACGAGTGTCGCGGCGGTCCCCGTCCGCAAAGATGGCCTTCGCGGACGCTTGCAGGGGACGTTCGTTGCAGATCGGAGGTCTCAACCGTGTTCTGGGGCCGTCCGATCCCCTGATGAAGTTGTTTTTTGCGATCCAGGACCACCTGGGCGTCGCCGTTGAGGAGATTGGAATGTTCTTCTCCCCTCCTTTGAGCCGCGCCATTGCGAGACACATTGACAAGTTCGACGTCCTGACGGTCCAGCTTCAGGGCTCCAAGCACTGGGACATCTGGATTGATGCGGATCTGAAGGAAAGCAGGCGAGCGCCGCCCAAATTCTCAATCGACCTGCGCCCCGGTTCCCTGCTGTTCGTCCCGGCGTTTGCCCCGCATGCCGTCATTTCGGACTCCGAGGAGTCATTGTCGGTGGCGTTCCCGCTCCACCCGCGAGGATATAGGGAGCTTGTGCCCGAGCTCATCTATAACCTTCCCGGACCGTCCAGGTTGCTGAACAAGACCATTCCCGGGAGAGGCGACGTTCGCTCGGCCCGCGAACAGTTGGGCAAATTGGCCGCCGCGCTGGTCGGGATTTCGGATCGAGACTTGTCTTCTGCGATCGACGCCGTCAGGCGCGCATCCGCGTTGGGGA
>PMSP01000259.1 GCA_003168315.1 Opitutaceae bacterium | reverse complement strand
GGCTCTTGCAGTTTCGCTCCACCGAGAACGTGACCATCTCTGACTGCCTCGTGAGCGGCTACGACGAGGGTTCGCTCCTCGACGGGACTCGCAGGCACGACCCTTCCGGCAACCCGCAGCCCACGGGCCGCATCAAGTTCGGGACCGAGTCGAACGGCGGCTTCAGGGCGATAACCATCACGAACTGCATATTCGAATGCTGCCGCGGCTTGGCGCTTGAGACCGTCGACGGCGCGCAGATCGAGGACGTGGCGATCTCGAATATCGCGATGAGGAGGATATTCAGCGCGCCCATTTTCCTGCGCGTCGGCGCGAGGATGCGCGGGCCGGATGGCACCCCTGTCGGACACCTGCGGCGGGTCATAATAAGCAACGTGGTCGCCGAGGGCGTGGCGGGAAGCCAGGCGATCCTCGTGGTTGGCCTTCCGGGCCATCCCGTTGAGGATGTCACGCTCGACGGACTGAGGGTGGAATTCGAGGGGGGCGGGACCGCCGCGGAGTCCGCCCGGGAGGTGCCGGAGCTCGAGCGCGCCTATCCGGAACCGGGAAGCTTCGGCCCAACGCCGTCATGGGGCCTCTTCGCGCGCCATGTTAAGAACCTCTCGGTCAACCACGTCCTTCTAACGACTAAGTCCGATGACCTGCGCAGCGTCGTCACGCTGGAGGATGTGCACGGCGCCAACCTGGAACACATCTCTGGCGTCCCCTTTCCGGGGACCAAGGCCTATGTCCTCGGGGACGTGGACGGCCTGACGGTGGAATCCTGCCTGGGGCTTCCCGATACCCGGCCTCTGCCGGCGGCCCCGGCCGCGCGGCTGTAGGCCTGCGACTGCGCCTCAGCGCAGCCGCAGAACAGCCTCCCTACAGGTCTGTCCTTGGCCCACCGCCGCGCACGAGGTGCACAATCAGGGAGACGACGAACAGGATGAGGAATATGTAGAACAGTGTCTGGGCAATTCCGATCGACGTTCCGGCAATGCCGGTGAAGCCGAGGGCGCCCGCAAGAATCGCGAATACAAGGAATACTAGGATCCAGCGTAACATGGGATTATTCAGGTTTAGGGTTGTGGTTATCTTTTCGGCGGAAAGGAACGGCGCGGGGGAATGTCAGGTGAATATAGATTCATAGACACCTTTGAAGAGGTTCGTTCCCCGCATAATACTCCTCGCCCACTTACCGACCTTGCCGGGCAGGTGCGGGACGAGGGGCGCGACCTTCTCCAGGAGCGTCAGCGAGATTCTCTCAATGGGCGTCGGGCGCATTGCCAAGCGAAGATTGAGCCGGTCGAGCTGGCAGGCCAAGGCGAGCCGCTCGCGCTTTTCCGCCAGGGTGAGAGGATGCTCTCCATTCATCGCGAGCCCGAGTTGAACATATCGTGGATGCAGGCGCAGTCCCTGTGGAACTGCCGGCGGGTCTCCGTGAAGGGCTGCCAGCCCTTCAGCCTGCGGAAGGCGACAAAGCCCAGGGCGGCCGAGCCGAGAAGGTACGCAAATGTGACAAGCCCAAGAATGAGCCCGCGGTCCGGACGCTGCCAGACGGCGGCCGCCAGGGCGAACGTGCCCGCGAAGCCGCCGAGGAGGAGCAGCCCGACCGAAAGGACGGCGGCTACCGCCGTCCCGGCGCCGTGCTGCCTGGCCTCGGTGAGCTCTATCGAGGCCAGCTCCCCGCGGTGGATCAGGGCCTCGACAACCACGCGCGGCGCTGCGCCGGGCGTGGCCACCGAGGGATTCGAGTCGGAGTAGCTCATGGGCCTCGCCGCAGACCTTGGGATCAATCGGCGCCGCTTGAGGACCTGCGCGACAGGAGGTAGCCTGCGATCAGCCCAACGACCGTGGCGATGCCGATCGTCTGGTAGGGGTTTGAGCGGATGGCGTCGTCGGCGCGCCTGGCCTGCCGTTTGACCGTGTCGGTCAGGTTGGCGATCAGGTTCTGGCCGTTCGCGACGGCGTCGCGGAGGCGCTCGCGCAGCTCCTCGATTTCATCGCCCTCGGCGGAACTGCCCAGGGCCTCCTCAGCCTCGCGGATAAGGGCCTTCAGCTCATCGACGGTGGTGCTTACCGGATCGTTTACTTCTGTGGTGGAGTCGGACATGACGGAGTTTTGTTTTATTGTTGTGGTTTCAGTGATCGAAATGGGACGCGGGCGTTCGAGGTCAGTTTTCCCGCCGGGAGAAAAGGCCGAAAGATCCGGCGAGGATCCCGGCGACGCCGAAGATGACCAGCCACGCGGCCTTGTCGGCGGCCGCTCCGGCGCCGGACATCGCCACCGAGGCCGAGAACGATTTGTCGGCTGCGTCGAGGCCGTAGACCAGGAGGAACATTCCTGTCACGAGGAGGGCGATGGAGGGAAGTCTGGGCATTTTCGGGAGTGGTTTGTTTTTTTATCGCGCCCTCGGAGTGAGAATTCCGCGGCATGTCTTTGGGAATTACTACGCATTCGCAGTGCCACATATTCCGAATCTGCGTAAGTGATATGGCCCGAACAGGTTAAAATAATTCCGGGCCTCTTTTCCCCTGCGTCCGTCAGGCACTTTGCAACGAATTCAAGATCTCCTTTCGCATTATGCATTGTGTTAATCCATCGTTATTTAGAAATGAACCTTACCGATTTCTAGGTTACTAAGGAAACATAACTCTCCTCCAAAAATGAAGACTCCGCCCTCACCCTCGGCCGCCTATGAGCCCACATGGCGCTGCTTTGAGAATATCGCCTGCGGCGCGGAGGCCGCCTCCGCTGCCGCCTCGTGCGCCTTCTCCCTCTCCACGCTTGAGGTCGCCTCGGCCCCGGAGGCCGCGAGCTTCGCCCTGACGGAGCGCAAGCAGCCCGAGATCTGGCGTTGGGCCATCATTGGCGCGGAGGGATTCCTCCTCGAGGAGGGATTTGAGCCGAGCCAGACGGACGCGAAGACTGCCGCAGCGGAGGCACTCGGCCTCGTGCGAAGCTACGCCATCAGCTGATGTGTCCCGGCGCCGAGCGCCCGTAAGGGGCGGCCCTACTTCATCAGTCCCGGCAGGAGGCCGCTCCCGTGCGGCTTGTCGACGATGCTCTCGGGGGACTTCACGGGAATCTTGGGCGACCATTTCATCCAGTCCTTTTCGGCCTCGGCCGCCAGGGGGAACTGCGTGTCCGCGGCCGCGGCGGGTTGCAGCGGTCCTGCATCAGGGGTTGCGAACGCAACCCCGCCGGTCACTAGGGACTCAAGCGACGTGTCCTTCAGCTGGGCGCCGAACAGGCTGACCTTGAAGGAGAATCCGCCCGTGTTCCAGAATCGCGTGTTCGTCCTGATGAGGTCGACGTAGGGGGCCTCGATGTGCACGCGGACGAGGACGGACGTGGAGTCATCGGAAAAGCGGCTGGCCTCGACCGCCCCGACCTTGAGCTCACGATAGAACACCGGCGCGCCGGTGGTGAGCGAGCCCAGCCGGTCGCTCTGCAGGATGAACGCCCGGCCCTCGTCGGTGACATCCGGCGCCGGAGGCTTGTCGAGGCCGACAAACTGGCGGGCGGGGGGCCCCTTTCCGGGGGTCACATTCAGGCGCACGCCCGAGACGAGCGTTTCCAGCCCATGGACGCCCGAGAACCCGATCTCCGGGTGCACGATCCAGAATTTTGAATCCGCGCTGGCGAGCGCCTCGGCCTTTCTCCTGAGGCGAAGTTGCACGACCACGCCGTCCAGGGCCGGCTTCAGCTCCACCTCCTCGACGGTGCCGACGGAAATTCCCTTGTACTCGAGCGTCGTCTTTCCCGCCTCGACGCCGGAGCCGTCCGAGAAGTCGATCGTGATCACCGGGCCGCGGGTGCGAATCTCGCGCATTCCCATCCACACCCCGATCGCGACCGCGATGGCGGGAACGATCCATATGAGCGGTATCGAATGGTCCCTGGAGATCTTCGGCGCCGGCGAGGTGGTCATGCTGGGGGGGATGTCGGACTGGCATCTGTTCGGCCGCTCCACAGCGCGCGGGGGTCGAACGCTTGGGTGGCGAGAATGGTCAGGACGACGGCGGCGGCGAAGGCGACGATTCCGCTGCGGGCCTGCACCGAGGAGAGCTGCCCGAACTGGACGAGGCCTGTCAGGAACGCGGCCAGGAACACGTCCAGCATCGACCACCGGCCTATGAAATCGAGGGCCGCGTAGATGCGCGTCAGCCGGCGTGCAATCCTAGGGGGGCCATTGCGCACGCCGAATATGAGCCACGCGAGGCCCGCGAGCTTCAGAAAGGGGATGACAATGCTTGCGGCGAAGACTATGATCGCGATGGCGCCCAAGCCGTGACGCCAGAGCTGGACGGCGCCGGAGAAGATCGTGTCATCGCGGGTATCGCCCGACGTCGAGGTCGTCAGGACCGGGAGCAGGTTCGCGGGTATCAGCATGACCGCGGCGGCCAGCGCGAGCGCGGCGGCGGCGGAGCTGCCCTTGGTCGTGAAGCTGACGGAGTGGCTCATGGCCGGGGGGCCGCGTTTGCGCCGCCAGGGCGCGAGGCAAGGGATTCATAGTCGAAGCTTCGCTGGGCGAGGAGGAGCGAGAGCGCCATTGCGCAGTAGCACCAGAAGCCGGCTCCGATCGTCACCTCAATCACGCTTCCGAGCTTCGTCAGCGCGACGAGGACGGCCAGAACCTGGACCTCGGGTATCGCCCAATGCTCGAACGCCTCGGCGGTCCGCGACAGGATTCCCGCGGACGCAACCTGGGCGCGGATGCGCTCCGGCGCCTTCAGAAGAGCCAGCGCCCCAAGGAGCGCGATCGGCAGGAATGCCCCGCACAGCATGACAAGCATGGCGACGGCGCGCATGCCATGGTCAAAGAGCGCGCCGACGCCGGTGAAAAGCGTGCTGACCCGCACGTCGCCGAGCTTGCCCGCAGTGATGAAGGGCAGCAGGCACGCGGGCACGGCAAGTATGAGCCCGGTGACGCAGAACACCAGGGGAGCCTCGGGCCCCAGCCTCCTTCCCTTTGCCAGAACCGTGCCGCAGCGGGTGCAGCTCGCCCGTTCACCGGGCCTGAGGGAAACCGGGCGGTGGACCTCGCCGCAGAGGGGACACGTTAGCTGCGCATCGTGGGCCATTGTTCGAGTGGAATAGCCCTTATGATACCGCCTGGCTCGGACCGGCTGTATGGGGTGTTACGAGCAGTGGGCCGCAGGGCCCAAGGTCATCCCCCGGCGCGCACGGCCTCGAGTTCCTCCCAACGTGCAAAGGCGTCGGCGTGCTGTCGGTCGAGTTCATCGAGACGGGCTTTGACCTCGGCCGCGGCGCTTCGTTCCCGCTGGTAGAAGACCGGATCGGCCAGCTTTGCGCCAAGCCTGCCCTGCTCGGCCTCGTACGCCTCTATCCTTGCCGGCAGCTCCTCGAGTTCCCGGCGCTCCTTGGCCGTGAGCTTTCGGGCCGCCCTCGCAGCCCTGGGGGCGGGCTCGGACGCCGCCTCGGTCCGGGCCGCCTTCGCCGCGGCGACCTTCGAGCGCTCGCGCACGCAGTCCGCGTAGCCGCCGACGTAGTCCCCGATGTGGCCGTCGCCCTCGAAGACGAGCGTGCTCGTCACGACGTTGTCCAGGAAATCGCGGTCGTGGCTCACTATGAGGAGGGTCCCCTGGTACTCGACCAGGAGGTCCTCAAGAAGGTCGAGTGTCTCCGCGTCCAGGTCGTTCGTCGGCTCGTCCATGACGAGGACGTTTGCCGGCTTGGTGAAGAGCTTTGCCAGGAGAAGGCGGTTGCGCTCCCCGCCGGAGAGGACCCGGGCGGGGGTGCGGGCGCGGTCGGGGGTGAACAGGAAGTCCTGCAGGTAGCTGATCACGTGTCGCGTGCGCCCGTCTATCGTGACCGTCTCGTTGCCGCCGGCGATGTTGTCGGCAACGGTCTGGTCGTCGTTGAGCTGGTTGCGCATCTGGTCGAAGTAGATGAATTCCAGCTTGGTGCCGTGGGTTATCGTCCCCTTCGTCGGCTGGAGCTGGCCGAGAAGCAGCCTGATGAGGGTGGACTTTCCGGACCCATTGGGCCCGATGATCCCAATCTTGTCGCCGCGGGTGAGGGTCGTCGTGAAATCGCGCACGAGCGTGCGGCCGTCCGGGTACGAGAACGACATGTCCTCGACGTCGATCACCTTGACCCCGGATCGCTCGGCCTCGGAGAGGCGCAGGGTGACATTGCCGAGGCGCGCGCGCCGCGCCGAGCGCTCGGCCCGCATCTTCATGAGGGCGTGGATCCTGCCCTGGGCGCGCGATCGCTGGGCGCGCACGCCCTTGCGGATCCACACCTCCTCCTGCGCAAGGCGCTTGTCGAATGCGGCCTGCTGCTTCTCCTCGGCGGCCAGGACCTCCTCCTTGCGGACCAGGTAGGTGTCGTAGTCGCACGCCCAGCCCGAGAGGCGCCCGCGGTCGAGCTCCACGATCCTCGTGGCCAGCCGCCTCAGGAACGCCCGGTCGTGGGTCACGAAGAACAGGGTTATCTTCTCCGATATGAGGAACTCCTCGAGCCAGAGGATCGACTCCAGGTCGAGATGGTTGGTCGGCTCATCGAGGAGGAGAAGGTCCGGCTTGGCGGCCAGCGCCCGCCCAAGGAGGACGCGCCGCTTGAGGCCCCCGGAGAGGGTCCCGAATCCCGAGTCCGGGGAAAGCTGGAGGTGGTCGACCAGGTCATGGACCAGGACGTCGCGCTCCCAGTCCTCCTCGTGTCCGGACTGGGGGCGGAGGCCGGAGGAGACGATCTCGAGGACGGTTCCCTCAAGCCCGGTGGGAACCTCCTGCGTCAGCCTGGCGAAAAGGGAGCCCGGCTGCCTGAAGACGTCGCCGCTGTCCGGCTTCATGTCGCCCGCGATGACGCTCATCAGGGTCGACTTGCCCGCCCCGTTGCGCCCGAGCAGGCACACGCGCTCGCCGGGATCGATCTGGAAATTGACCTTGTCCAGCACGGCCGGGCCACCGAAGCAGAGGTTGACGTCGAGGAGGCTGAAGAGCGACATGAGCGACCCAAAGTGGGCAATCGCACGCCCGCGTGCAACCCCGCAGCGGGGATTATTCCGGCGCCTGGCGCAGGCCGGCCACGGCGCAGCGCAGCTCGGGGCCCGCCGCCGCCAGCCCCGCGGAATTGAGGCCCGCCGAGACGCTGGCGCTGGTCGCGGGGAAGTAGGGGACATTCGGCTCCCATACGCTCGCCCCGTCGAGCGCCACGCGAAGGACGCCCTCGCGGACGCCCGGGGGTTCCTTTGCATCGAGGGCCGGGAGGGACGGCATCCCGGCACGCAGCACGTGGATCGTCTTCTCCGCCCAATCGAACGGGGGGCTGGCGACGACCCGGCCGCCCGAGTGAGCGTAGAGAAGGCGCGCCCGCCCGCCCGGCAGCCACTCGATCGCGAGCATGTCGGCATGGTCACCCTCGCCGGTCGTCACGAGCGGCTCCTTCCCCTCGCCGCGCCCCACCAGGTCCAGCTCAAGGGCGGAGAAGGGGCCGGCGCGCCACGGCGCGGGCGGCGGTTCGTTGACCGCGAACTCGACGCGCCCCTGAAAACTCTTGGCCATTGCGGAAGAGCCGAATTCGTTCGCGCTCAGGTTGCTCGAGGGGGAGGGATCCAAAGGGTAGCTGGTGTGGATGGACCATATCAGCTCCCCGTCCATCCACACGACTATGGACCTCTTGAGTATCGAGAGCGGGGACGCGGCGTTCACGCGCAGGAGCGGCCCGAATCGCACCCGCAGGTCGGCCATGCGGCTCTTCGGGAGCGCGATCGGGCTGCTTCCGCGTATCCCGATCCCCCAGCTCTCGTACTGGAGCTCGATGTGGCCCATGTCGGGCATCGCGATCCCCATGATGTCCGCCTTGCCGGGTTTGCCGGCGGATATGAGGGGCTGGGTTCCCTCCAGCCCTTCGTCGGGGAATCCGAGTTCCAGCTTCACGTCACCTCCTGGCGAGAATTCACCGACCGGCGGGAACCCGCTCTCGCGGCGGACCCCGCTGATGGTTCCCGCGAATCTCTGCCCGAAGCGGTGCACCCCCGAGTCACGGCCGATTTCGATCGAGCCCGGGGTCGCCTCGTCCCACGCCCTCCTCGCCGTGAGGACGGGCGTCCCGGCGACCTCGATCCGAACCCAGCCCTTGAGCGAGTTGATCTCGCTGACCTTCCAGCCCCTGAAGTAAAGAATCCCCTCGGGGGGATAAAGGGAGCCGCACTCGACCCTGACCCGGTATTTGCGCCCGGGCACGATCGTGATGTCCTTGCTGGTGATCGGGCTATCGGCCGCGGAGGCGTAGCCGAGGCGCACCACCGTGTCCGACTGATAGTAGACGAACACATAGTTCTTCTGGTATTCGACGCCGGTCGTGATGAGCGGTTCGTACGAGGCCAGCGGGCGGGGCGCAAACGTGACATCCATCTCGACTGGGCCGGCCTGGGACCCGAACACCCTCTCCTCGAGCGCGACGGGGGCGTCGAACACGCGTGCCAGCTTGCGGTATCCGGACGGATTCCAGTACTGGAGGAGCCCGTGCAGCTCGACGCTGGCGCAGAACGCCAGGACTAACGAGACGGCCGCGGTCGAACCGAAGGCGAAGGCGAGGCTTCCCCGGCCGGAGCCGACCCGGGCCTCGAGGACGGCCCAACCGAGGGCGCCAAGCCACACCCACCAAGGCAGGAAGTCGACCGTGTAGCGCGCCGCCGCCGTGTTGAAGCAAAGGAGGAGCAAGGTTGTCGGGACCGCCATCGCGGCGACCATTGAGGCGAAGGCGCCAATCTCCGCCCTGGCAGGAAGCCTCCGCAGCCAGGCGGGAAGGAACGCCGCCCACCAAAGGACCGGGCAGACAACAAGCGAGCCGTAGACGAACTCATAGCCGTAGTACCCCGACGGCTGCGGCGAGAACCTTATCGGGTGAAGGAAAGGGAAATAGCGTCCCCACTGGGGGAGCTTCAGGAAATACAGCCAGAAGTTGTAGGGGATATACGAGAGGCTGAAATGGCGCGCCTGCCGCTCAAAGCTGCCCGAGAGCTGGTAATTGATGCCGAACTCAAACGGGCTCCCGAAGCGCGCCTTGTTGTAGGCGAGTAGGCAGGCGAGGATTGCGGCGAGAGGGAGCCCCGTGGAAATGGCCGCCAGGGCCGTCCGGCGCAGGATCCCGATCCCGCTTCCCCCGGACCTGCCGTCCCACCCGACGGCGAGGACGAGGACGGCCAGCCCGGCTCCGGCGGCGGCAAGGGTGGGGCGGCACCCAACCGCGAGGCCGAGCGACGCGCCGGCGACGGCGAGCCAGGCCCAGGGACGCCGCGATCGGAGCGCCAAGTAGCCCGAGGCCAGCGTACAGACGATATAGAAATGGCCGGCGGCTATCGGCATCTCCCAGATGGAGGCCCTTCGCGCCAGGTCGAGCTGCCCGCCGGCCAGGCCCACCGCGGC
>PMSP01000229.1 GCA_003168315.1 Opitutaceae bacterium | reverse complement strand
TCCCGGGCACGCGTCGGGCTCTTCGCGTTCGCGAAGTACTGGTCCAGGTGCTCGCAGAGGTGGCCGCCCCAGATCAGGTGGCCGCCGAGGTCCCGGTGCGTGAAGCAGACGACGTCCAGCGCCTTGTCGGCGAGGAGCGCGAGCGGGACGATCATCCACTCGTTCCCCTGGCCGCCCGTNNCCCCGTCCGGGTCCCTGTCCAGGTCCGCCGTTCGCAGGTCGTGGGAGTCAAGGATGGCGGGAGCTTTGGGGAATGCCATGGCCGGGAAATGAAGGTGGGGAGCGTGCGACGGGTGGGCAAGCTCGTCGTCAGGCCGGCCGGTGCGGCCGCCGGGCTTCAGACCCCGTCGATCTTGCGGATGCGGGCGATGTGGCGCCCGCCCTCGAAGTCGGTGGCGAACCATGTCCGGACGATCTTGATTGCCTCGTCCCCCGTGATCGTCCGCTGGCCGATCGAAATGCAGTTCCCATCGTTGTGGGCCCGGTTCCAGATCGCAAGCTGCTCGGTCCAGCACAGGCCGCACCGGATCCCCCGGACCCGGTTGGCGACGATCGCCTCCCCGTTGCCGGAGCCGCCGACCACGATGCCGCGCTCGAACTCGCCCCGGGCCACCGCCTCGGCGACCGGCCGGATGAAGTCGGGATAGTCGCAGGGCTCCTCGGAGTCCGTCCCCATGTCCCTCACGCTGTGGCCGTCGCCGAGCAGCGCCGCCTTCAGCAGCTCCTTGTACTTGAAGCCGGCGTGGTCCGAACCGATGGCTATGGTGTAGGTGCGTGGCATCGGGGCCTTGGTTTCTGGTTACGGGATCCTCTTCGGGGTTTGGGCCGCGGCAAACAAATACGGGGCGGCTCGCCTCATTCGCCTATCGCGCGCCAGAAGGCGTCGGTGTCGACGAGGCTCTCGAGGACAAAGTCGGGGTTGTGCCCCGAGAGGTCCGCCACCCTGGAGCTCCCGGTGGCGACGGCCAGCACCCGGGCGCCAAACGCCCGGGCGCAGGCGATGTCGTGCGGGGTGTCCCCGACGATCCACACGCGGTCGGGGGGGAAATCGAGTCCCCAGTGGCCCTTCGCCCGGCGAAGCGCGTGCGGCCCGAGCTCGTTGCGGACCTCGCTGTCGTCCGCGAAGGCGCCGATCGGGAAGTAGTCCCAGAGGCCGTGGTGCCCGAGCTTGGTCTCGGCGCCCCGCCGGAGGTTTCCCGTCAGGAGGCCCTGGACGACGTTCGGGTGCTCCGCCGCCCTCCCCAGGATGTCGGCCACGCCGGGCAGCACGCGCGCGCCGCTCTGCCCGAGGATCTCCGGCAGGATGGCGATGTAGCCGTCGACGTAGCTCCCGAAGTTCTCGCTCGATTCCGCGATCCCGAACCGGGTGAATATCTGCCGGATGATCCAGGGATCGGTGCGCCCCGCGAACTCGATGCCCTCGAGCGTGCCGGAGACCCCGAAGACATTCTGCAGCGCCGCCTGGAGGGCCTTCATCCCGGCTCCGCCGGACTGGAGAATAGTTCCGTCTATGTCCCAGAGAATCAGGGCCTTTTGCATTCAACATGAAACTACGGCACCGTTTCGGCGTCTAGTCCAATGCAGGGAACGTACTCTATTTGCACGAAACCAAACGCTTGGATCATTCAAACTTCGCCGTGAAAACCTCCAGAATTTTCTCCCTCTCCGCGGTCGCCCTCGTCGCGGCCCTTGTCGCCGGCTGCAACACGCCCGAAGCCCGCATCAATGCGAGCCCCGGCGTCTTCGCGCGGCTCAATCCCGACCAGCAGGCGCTCGTCAAAAACGGGCAGATTGCGGTCGGGTTCGACATGGACACGGTCAAGCTGGCCCTGGGCGAGCCGAGCCGGATCGTCGTCAGGACGGACTCCAGCGGCGAGCACCAGGTCTGGCACTACGTCACCTACGCGGACTACCAGGGCGATGTCATCTTCGGCGGCTACTGGCACCGCTACCGGGGATGGGGCGGGCCCTATTTCTACGGCGGCATCCCGTACTACAACGGGTATCCGGCGACCGTCCACGACCGCATCCGCGTTGAGTTCGACCAGACCGGCCGGGTGAGGGCGATCGAGCAGGACAAATAGCCCCTAGCGGACCGCGCCCGCGGCCTCGCGGACCCTGACCTCCACGCTCAGGGAGCGGGTCTTGCCGCCGCGGTAGGTCCCGCTGACCGGCCTGATGTCGCCGTAGTCGCGGCCCGAGGCCACCTTGATATAGCGCTCGTCGGCCACCCTGTCGTGGGTGGGGTCGTAGGCGGCCCACCCGAACCCGGGGATGTAGGCCTCGATCCAGGCGTGCGAGGCCTCCTCGTCGTCGGGATGCCTGCGGGCCTGGATGAAATAGCCGCTGACATAGCGCGCCGGGATGCCCGAGCTCCGGCACATGCCGAGGGCGACATGGGCGAAGTCCTGGCAGACGCCGGTGCGCAGCTTGATGGCGTCCGTCGCCAGGGTGGCGACCCCCGTCGAGCGCGGCCGGTAGGCGAAGCTCGTGAAGACGTGCCGGCAGACCCGGCGCACGTCGCTCCAGACGTCCGCCCGCCCATCCTGGAGGGCGTCCTGGGCCTCGCGCCAGACGGAGACGTCGAGCGGGACGTAGTGCGAGTCCACGAGGAACTCGGCCCTGAGCTCCCCTTCCATTCCCGACTCGGACTGCGCCACCACGGGCACGGGCGGCCTTGCCGTGTTGGGCGTCGTCTCGACCTCGGAGACGGCCTCGATCATCAGCGTCCCGTGCGGCGCGACGACGTCGAAGTAATGGACCGTGTTGCCGTAGAAGTCCACGTAGTCGCGCATCGCCGTGGCCGGGTCGGTGCGCAGCTCGAAGCTGCGGCACACCTGGTTCGCGTCGTCCACCGGCCTCAGTCGGACCTCGTTGAAGCTGTCGTGCGCCTTCCCGGCGTAGGCGAAGGTGGTCTTGTGGAAGAGGCTGATTAGCATGATGGAGCGGGCGGCACGCTGTGCGAGGCGTCTCTCATTGCTGCTGCTGGAGCTGCTGCTCCTCCTGCGTGGACTCGGCCACGTAGAACATCGTCGTGCGGACGACCTCGTCGCTGATCCTCTCGAGCGAGGATGCTATTTCAATCAGGAACTCGTGCAGGCCGTCCTCGAGCACCTCGTCGATCGTCTTCGACTGCAGCTCGGCGAGGAGCCGGCGGGAGGCGCGCGCGGCCTCCGTTCGCGGCCGCGCCCCGGTCTCCCCGAGAATCCGCCTCAGGAACTCGTCGATCTGGGCCATGCAGAAGTGCACGGAGCGCGGGAACGAGTCCGAGAAGATGAGGAATTCGGCGACCTTCCAGGGAAGGATCTCGCGGACGTAGAACCTGCGGTAGGCCTCGAGCGCGCTGGCCGACCGCAGGACGGCCTGCCACTGCGCCGTGTCGAGCGCGCCGCCGACATCGCCGGCGCTCGGCAGCAGGATGTGGTATTTCACGTCGAGGATCCGGGTCGTCTTGGTGGCGCGCTCGACGTACTTGCCGAACTGGATGAACTCCCAGCCCTCGCTCCGCGAGTAGGTCGAGTCGGTCAGCCCCTGGAAGAGGTGCGAGTTGCGCTTGATGTCCTGGAAGAACTCGTAGGGGCCCGCGGCCCAGACGTCGGCGGTGCTCCGCGACTTGAGGAAGAGGTAGAGCTCGTTGATCGTCTCCCACATCTCGACCGAGATCTGGTCGCGTATCATGCGGGCGTTCTCGCGCGCGGCGAAGACGCACGAGAGGATCGAGTTGGTGTTGCGCAGGTCGAACGCGAAGAACTCCGTCACGGACCGGCTGTCGGCCGTCTCGTAGTGCTTGTCGAAGAGCTCCAGGTCACCGGAGCTCGCGAGGATCGACCCCCAGTGCTC
>PMSP01000244.1 GCA_003168315.1 Opitutaceae bacterium | reverse complement strand
TGATCCGGCCGAGGTCGATCGGGCGCGGCACCATGCTCGAGACGGCTAGGTCGGGGCCGGCCACCAGGTTGCTGCTCCTCATCGCGTCCGCGAAGTCGGCCGGGATGTTGTCCTCGTCAAGGAAGGCGTAGGGCCAGCGCTCGGGACCGTCGCTCAGGAGAAGCGCGACCCTGCCGTCGATGGCGAGCCTGTCGTGGGGCTGCCCGACCTCGTCCAGCACCTCGGCGAACCAGGTGTCCATCAGGGCCTCCGTCTCCTCGGCCGCCACGCTCGTCGGGTCGAGGGCGGGATGCGCCGCATGGCGCCGGGCCGCCCTCTCGAGGATCTTCTGGATGAGCCGGCTCTGGTGGAGGCGGTTGTGTATCCTGTGCGCGCGAAGGTAGTCCTCGACCCGAACGTAGGCCGCGTTCCATGACTCCATCGTGCCCGTCTTTGGCCTGAAGGCCACGGGCAGGCCGAGAGCCGGCGCCCTGTCGTCCTCGCCTATCGTTACGGCTGCCACAGGTAACTCCACGTCTCCGTGAGCACGTGGGGCGGCTTGCGCAGGAAACAGCGCATCTCGACCGGTCGGCCCGTGCCGTCGGGCTTGATCGCGAAAGCGACCCGCCATGTGCCGTTGTAGGGGTTCTTCTGGACGGTTGAATTGATGAACTTGGCACCGGTGCCGACCGTCACCACGGCCTCGATCTGGGGATCGGGGCCGTCCTTGTTCAGGTAGGCGCCGTCGAAATCGACGACGAAGCGCTCGAGCTCCGTCTCCTGGGTGGCNNAGCTCGATCGGCTCGCCGGCCGGCGGCAAAGACTCGGGGACCCAGAAGGCGGTGATGTTGTCGGCCGTCTCGTCCGGGGCGTGCAGCTCGACCAGCCTCACGGCGCCCCTGCCCCAAGGGCCGATCGGCTCCACCCAGGCGCTCGGGCGCAGGTGGTAGTAGGCCTCCAGGTCCTGGTAGTTCTCGAAGTTGCGCTCGCGCTGGATGAGGCCGAAGCCCTTGGGGCTGTCGTCGGAGAACGACGCCACCCGGGTCGAGTTGGGGTTCGAGAGCGGCCTCCAGAGCCATTCGCCGCCGCCGGTGTTCATCATCATGCCGTCGGAGTCGTGCACCTCGGGCCGGAAGTCGTCATAGCTGACGCTCGTGTTCTTGCCGTGCCAGAACATGCTCGTGATCGGCGCCAGCCCGAGGACCCCCGGGTTGTGCCGGCAGTAGATGACCTCGTGGACCTGGGTGATCGTCTCGGCGCCCGGGGTGATCTGGATCCGGTAGGCGCCCGCGGCGGTCGGCCCGTCAAGGAGGGCGTAGACCGTTAGTGTTTTCGCGTCGGGCGCCGGGCGCTCGACCCAGAACTCGCGGAAGACGGGGAACTCCTCGCCCCCCGGCTCCCCAGTGTTGATCGCGAGGCCGCGGGCCGAGAGGCCGTAGAACGCATGCTGGCAGAGGAAGCGGAAATAGCTCACCCCGAGGAACGCACCGAGTTCGTCGCCCGGCTTGTTCAGGGGATAGAGGATCTGGAAGCCGGCGAAACCCATGTTCGACGGGACATTGGGGACCCTGTTCATGCCGTAGTTGAACAGGCTCGGGGAAAAGGGGATCTGCTCGACCGTCCGGCCCTCGACGACGTTGATCTGCACGGTGCGGTCGAAGCTGAACCCCGGATGGAAGAACTGGAGCTCGAAGGGCAGTCGCTCGCGGCGCCAGAGGGCCTCCTCGGGCCGGAAGCGGATGTCCCGGTACTGGTCGTAGCTGAGCTTGAGGAGGGCTGGCGGGACATCGACCGGCTTCTGCTGGTAGGGCTTTGCGGCCAGCATCTTCGCACTGTAGCGCAGGATCTCGAAGTCGAAGACGTCGTCGGAGTTGCGCGCCCGGGCGCAGGGGACGGCGAGGAGGGCGGCGATGAGGACAAAGGTGCGGGTTGAATGCATGTTCAAAGGAAAAATCCACGCTGCCGGTCTGAAACGGGAAGGTTGGCGCGTTCCATGACTTTCAGCAAATCCTCCCAGATCAGCCGTTTCGTCCGGTTAATCGGGTTCCGCAGGATGTAGCTCGGATGGTAGGTGACCATCAGGGGGCGCCCCCCGAAATCATGCCAGCGGCCCCGGACCTCGCCGAGCGCCCCGAAGGCTTTCGGGCCAAGGAGGCCCTTGGCCGCCGTCGCGCCGAGGGCAACGAGAAGCGTGGGCTTCACGATCTCTATCTGGGCCCTGAGGTACGGGAGGCAGTGGGCCATCTCGCCCTCGGTCGGGGGCCTGTTCCCCGTCTGGACTCCGTCGGCTCCCACTGGTAGGTCCGGGCGCCAGTTCATGATGTTCCCGATGTAGACGTCCTCCCGGGTAAGGGCCATCCCGCTGATCATCTTGTTGAGGAGCTGGCCGGCGGGCCCGACGAAGGGCTCGCCCTGGATCTCCTCCTCCGCGCCGGGGGCCTCGCCGACGAACATGATGGCGGCGTCGAGGCTGCCGACCCCGAGGACGATCTTCATGCCGGGGCGCACCTTCGCCCTGCAGACGGCGTCATCGAGGACGGCCTGCTTCAGGGCCTCCCACTGCGCCTGCTTGGTGCCCTTGGGAAGGACGATGGCTGGGGGCGCCGCGGCGGGCGCAGAGTCCGCCTCGGGCGCCTGCTTCCTTCGCGGAGCCGGGCTCGCGGCGGCCGGGGCAGGCCTCGTTTCAAGGGAGGCGCGCAGCGCCGCCATCCCCTCGTCCGAGACGGTGACGCTCGTAACGCCGCTCGCCTTCAGGCGGCGGAGCTCGTCGGCTATCGCGGTCAGGGCAAGGCGCATGCTCAGGCTGAGGGCATCCGCTGGGACTGGAGGATCTTCTCCACGTACTTTCCCAGCATGTCGAATTCCAGGTTGACCGCGTCGCCGGGCCCCCGGACGCGCAGGTTGGTTACGGCGAGCGTGTGGGGGATGATCCAGGCGGCGAATGTGTCGCCCTCGACCTCGGCCACCGTGAGGGAGATCCCGTCGACGGCGATGCTTCCCTTCACTATGATAAGGCGGCCGCAGCCGGCAGGACCCCGGACCCTCAGGTAGTGGTCCTGGCCCCGCCGCTCGATAACCTCGATCGTGCCCCGCCCGTCGATGTGCCCCGTGACGAAGTGGCCCCCCAGTCGCCCATCGGCCCTCATGCTGCGCTCCAGGTTGACGGGCGCGCCCGGGACGATCGAGTGCAGGTTCGTGAGCCGCCGGGTCTCCTCGAGGACGTCAAATGCGATGCCCGAGCCGTCGAACGCCGCCGCCGTCAGGCAGCAGCCGTTGACGGCGATGCTTTCCCCCAGGGCGAGCCCCTCCAGCATCGCGCGGGCCGAGACCCGCAGCCTCCAGGAATCCGCGGCGCGCGCGAAGGATTCCACCTCACCCGTTTCCTCGACGATTCCGGTGAACATGGTCTCAGCGCAGCTTTATCCTCAGGACGGCCGTGTCGCTTCCACGGTTCACCAGGAACACGGTCTCCGTGCGGGCCGGGTCCTTCTCGATGTCCGTCAGCCTCTGGACTGCCGACGCGAAGTCGCCCACCTCGGCGCCGTCTATCTCCTTGATCCAGTCGTCGGGCCGGAGCCCGGCTATGTCGGCCGGGCTGTTCGGCTTGACGAGGTGAGCGACGACGCCCCTCAGGTTGACGGCGCTTGTGTGCCGGGCGATCGCGTCGCCGTAGACAAACTCGCGCGCGGTGAATCCGATCTTCTCAAAGTACGTGCGCTCGGCCTCCCGCACGAGGCGCGGCTCGTCGTCGAGGGTCGCCTTGAGCTCGATCCGGCTCGATCCGCGCAGGATGGAGAGCGTCATCGTGTCGCCGGGGGAGCGGGAGGAAATCAGGCGCTCGACGTAGTCCACGACGACGCGGTCGGGCCTGA
>PMSP01000311.1 GCA_003168315.1 Opitutaceae bacterium | reverse complement strand
CGACGTCGCGATCCAGGTCCTCTGCCAGTGCCGCGAGGACCTGATCACGCGCTCGCTGGAGTCGGTCAGGGGCGCGAAGAACGTCATCTTCCACGTCTACAACTCGACCTCGCCCAGGCAGCGCGAGTACGTCTTCAACCTTCCGAAGGCAGAAATAGTCGGGATCGCGGTCCGGGCCGTCGAGCAGCTGAAGCGCGAGAGCCGCGCGCTCGTGGCGGCGGGGACGCGCCTGCGGCTCGAGTACTCGCCCGAGAGCTTCACCAGCACCGAGCTCGAGTTCTCGCTCGAGATCTGCGAGCGGGTCTCCGACGCCTGGGGCCCGTCCCCCTCGGACAAGATCATCCTCAACCTCCCGGCCACGGTCGAGTACGCGACCCCGAACGTCCACGCGGACCAGATCGAGTGGATGTGCACGCACCTGACCCGCCGGGACTCGACCCTCGTCTCCCTCCACACCCACAACGACCGCGGGACCGGCGTCGCGGCGACGGAGCTCGCGCTCCTCGCCGGCGCGGACCGCGTCGAGGGGACCCTCTTCGGCAACGGGGAGCGGACCGGCAACCTGGACATCGTCACCCTGGCCCTGAACCTCTACACCCACGGGATCCCCACGGGGCTCGACCTGGGCGACCTGAACGCCATCCGGGACACCTACGAGCGCTGCACGCGGCTCGAGGTCCCGCCGCGCCAGCCCTACGCGGGCGAGCTGGTCTTCACGGCGTTCAGCGGCTCGCACCAGGACGCGATCAAGAAGTCCCTCCCCCACCAGGCGGCGGGCAGGCCCTGGGACGTCCTCTACATCCCGATCGACCCGTCCGACATCGGCCGCAGCTACCGGGCGATCATCCGGATAAACTCCCAGTCCGGGAAGGGCGGCGTCGCCTACGTCCTCGAGCAGGAGTTCGGCTTCCAGCTGCCCAAGCTCATGCACAAGGAGATCGGCAGGATCGTTAACGACCTCGCCGACCAGAAGGGGACCGAGCTCACCTCGGCCGACATCCGGGACGCGTTCCAGCGCGAGTACCTCGGACGCAGGGCGCCCGTCGCGCTCGAGCACTTCAAGACCACCGAGCGCGACTCGACCGTCGCCTGCGAGGCGAGGATCCTCGTCGAGGGCAGGCCCCACGCGCTCGCCGGATCCGGCAACGGGCCGATCGACGCCTTCGT
This sequence comes from Opitutaceae bacterium, assembly GCA_003168315.1. Taxonomy (GTDB): domain Bacteria; phylum Verrucomicrobiota; class Verrucomicrobiia; order Opitutales; family Opitutaceae; genus Palsa-1447. The sequence continues at coordinate 10,961 of PMSP01000311.1, read as the reverse complement.
GCGCGCGCTCGGCTCGGCGGGCGTGCCGAGGTTCGACGTCGTCAGCTACTCCGAGCACTCGCTCGGCGCGGGCGCTGAGGCGAAGGCGGTCAGCTACATCCAGATCAAGATGGAGCGCGGCTCCGCCTACTTCGGCGCCGGGATCGACACGAACATCGAGCTGGCCTCCATCAAGGCGATCGTCAGCGCGCTGAACAGGGCGATCCGGCCCCGCGATGAGGTTTGAACCCGCGAGGCGCCCCCTGACGGGTGAGACCCTGGAGACCCTGTCCCTCTCCATGGCGGAGCGCGGCGAGAAGCCGTTCCGCGCGCGCCAGGTCCTCGACTGGGTCTACAAGAAGCGCGCGCGCTCCTGGGACGACATGACGAACCTGCCGAAGGCGCTGCGCTCGTGGCTGGAGGGGGAGTTCACCCTCATGCCGGCCTCGCTCGTCCTCAACCGACACTCGGCCGACGTGACCGACAAGCTCCTCCTCGAGCTCGGGGACCGCTCGCTCATTGAGACCGTCATCATCCGCGCTCCCCAGGACGGCGTGGGCCTCGACCACTCGAGGAAGACGATCTGCATCTCGACCCAGGTCGGCTGCGCGATGGGGTGCGTCTTCTGCGCGAGCGGGCTGGCCGGGCTGAAGAGGGACATGTCGGCGGGGGAAATCGTGGCGCAGCTCCTGCAGGTCTGCTACGCGGAGGACAAGCGCACCCCGCGGGCGAGGGCCGAGCTCGCCTCGTTCGACAACATCGTCGTCATGGGGATGGGCGAGCCGCTCGCCAACTACGACGCCCTGATCCGGGCGCTGACGATCATCAACGCGGAGTGGGGCCTCGGCTTCGGCGCCCGGAGGATAACCGTCTCCACGAGCGGGCTCGTGCCGAAGATAATCCGGCTGGCGGGCGAGCCCCTCGGCTTCCGGCTCGCGATCTCGCTCCATGGGGCGACGGACGAGGTGAGGACGAGGATCATGCCGATCAACAAGGCCTACCCGCTGGCGAAGCTGATCCCGGCCGTCCGGACCTTCACCGAGCGGCACGGCCGGATGGTGACCCTTGAGTTCATCCTGATCGCGGACGTGAACGACTCCCCCGACCAGGCCCGGAGGCTGCGCGACATCGCGCTCGACCTCCACGCCCACGTGAACCTGATCCCGTACAACAGCGTCCCGGGCCTGCCGTGGAAGCGCCCCGCCCCCTCCGGCCAGCTCGCGTTCGCCCGGGTGCTCGAGCGCGCCGGGGTGTCCGTGACCCTCAGGCGCGAGAAGGGCCACGACATAGCCGCCGCCTGCGGCCAGTTGAGGCTCAAGACCGAGCGGGAGCGCGAGACGGCGGAAGTTTCCTCTTGAAAGCCCGAGGGAACTAAAGGTTTCATGTACGTTCTCACGGTTTCCACGCCACCCGCTCCCCCCCAACCCCGTACATGATAGACGTCAAAGGACTGGTTAAGACCTATGGCTCCAAGCGCGCCGTCGACGGCGTGAGCTTCTCCGTCAGGCGCGGCGAGATCCTGGGCTTCCTCGGGCCGAACGGGGCGGGCAAGTCGACGACCATGAAGATGATAACGGGCTTCGTTCGCCCGGACTCGGGCACGGCCTCGGTCGACGGGATCGATGTCCTGGAGGACCCGGTGGCCGTGAAGCGCAAGCTCGGGTACCTGCCGGAGAACGCGCCCGCCTACCCCGAGATGACGGTCGCGGAGTTCCTAGGCTTCATCGCCGAGGTCCGCGGGTTCCGGGACGCCGCCTCCAGGAGGGCGCATGTCGACCGGGCGGTCGCCCTGACGCAGCTCGGCTCCGTCCGCAGCCAGACGATCGAGACGCTCTCCAAGGGCTACAAGCAGAGGGTCGGCTTCGCCCAGGCGCTGCTCCACGACCCCCCGGTCCTCGTCCTGGACGAGCCGACGGACGGCCTCGACCCGAACCAGAAGAACGAGGTCCGTCTCCTGATCAAGAACATGGCGGTCGAGAAGGCGGTCATCCTCTCGACGCACATACTCGAGGAGGTCGAGGCGATCTGCAGCCGGGTAATCATCATCTCGCGCGGCAAGCTGGTCGCCGACGAGTCCCCGGCGACCTTCCTCGCCAGGAAGCCCGGCGCCCGGATGGACGAGATCTTCCGGAGCCTGACCGAGGGGGACCAATGAGGCAGGTCTCCCCCATCTTCAAGCGGGAGTTCGTCGGCTACTTCCGGACGCCGGTGGCCTACGTCTTCATGGTCGCCTTCCTCCTCGTGTCGGTGGCCCTCGCCTTCTCGCGCTTCGGCGGCTTCTTCAAGGCCGGGGTGGCGAGCCTCGAGGCCTACTTCGGCTTCTTCCCCTGGCTCTTCCTGATCATCGTGCCCGCGGTCGGGATGCGGCTCTGGTCCGAGGAGAAGAGGTCCGGCACGGCCGAGCTCCTCTTCACGCTGCCGGTGACGACCCTCGAGGCGGTGATCGGCAAGGTCCTCGCCGGGTGGGCGTTCCTGGCGCTCGCGATCCTCCTCAGCTTCCCGATGGCGGTCACGATCGGCTACCTCGGCAGCCCCGACTGGGGCGTCGTCGCGACGAGCTACCTCGGCGCCATCCTCATGGCCGGGGGGTTCCTCGGCGTCTGCTCCCTCACCTCCGCCCTCACGAAGAACCAGGTCGTCAGCTTCGTCGTCAGCCTGGTGGTCTGCGCGGTCCTCGTCTTCCTCGGCTACAGCGGGTTCACGGGCTTCCTCGAGAGCTTCCTGCCGGTCGGCGTCTCGGGAGCCGTCTCGAACTTCAGCTTCATCACCCACTTCAGCCCGATGGTCCGCGGGATCGTGGACGCGAAGGATGTCGTCTTCTTCCTCTCCCTGATGGGCTTCACCCTCTTCCTGAACGTGGTCGCGCTCGAGCGCTGAAGCACCCGACCCATGAAATCCGGAAGCAAGGTCATCGCCATCGCCCTCCTCTTCGTGGGGCTCGTCCTCGTCAACTACCTGGCGGCCTCGTTCCCCGTGNNAAGATCTACACGCTCTCCCCGGGCACGAAGGCCCTCCTCTCCAAGGTCACCGAGCCGACGACCCTCGACCTCTACTTCTCGAGCAACGCGGCGGGTCAGTTCGTCGAGTACAAGAACTACGCCGACCGCGTGCACGAGATGCTGCGCCAGTACGTGCGCGCCTCGCGCGGGAAGGTGCGCCTGAACGTGATCGACCCGGAGCCCGACACGCCGCAGGAGGAGAAGGCGACGGCCGCGGGGATCGAGCCGCAGACGATCCCGAACGGGAGCCAGTTCTACTTCGGCCTGGTGGCGACCCAGGCCGACCAGCAGAAGGTGATCCCCGCCCTGACGCCCCAGAGGGAGCAGTTCCTGGAGTACGACGTCTCGGAGCTCGTCTACGGTGTCGGCCAGACCGACAAGAAGAAGCTTGGGCTGATCACGAGCCTGCCGCTCCAGGGGTCGCCCGGGATGCCGATGATGGGCCAGCCGGCGACGGACGGCCAGTACGTCGTCAGCGAGTGGGAGGAAACCTACCAGATCGTGCCGGTCGAGGCCACCGCCGCGGAATTGCCCGCGAACCTGGACGTCCTCGCGGTAGTCCACCCCGAGAACCTGACCCCGAGGCTCCAGTTCGCCATCGACCAGTTCCTGCTTTCCGGAAAGCCCGTCTTCCTCGCCGTCGACCCGTCGTCCCTGTACTTCAAGCGGCAGGCAGGCCAGGCGGCGATGTTCGGGGGCCCGCAGCCGAGCGTCTCGAGCGACCTGCCCGTCCTCCTCGGGGGATGGGGCGTCCTCTACGACCCCCAGCTGGTGGTCGGCGACCTGCAGAACGCCGAGGAGGTCGAGCTCCGCGACCAGTCGCACCTGCGCTACCCCGTCTGGATCAGCCTCCAGCAGGAGGACTTCAACGCCAAGGCGCTCCCGACGGCGCAGCTGGAGACGGCGCTCTTCATCGAGGCCGGCAGCGTCTCCCTGAAGCCGGGGACGGACCTCACCTTCACGCCGCTGATCGAGACCTCCGAGAAGTCGGGCCTGATCCCCTCCGCCTCGCTCCAGATGGCCCAGCCCGAGGAGGTCGCCCGCCAGGTGAAGGCGACGGGAAAGAAGACGATCGCCGCCCTCGTGACCGGGAGGTTCAGGACGGCGTTCCCGGGCGGCGCGCCGAAGGACGCGGAGCCCGCCGAGAAGAAGGACCCGAGGGCTCCCGCGCCGGCCGCGTCCCCCGCCCTCGCGCTGTCGAGGACCACCTCCCTCCTCATCATCGTCGCCGACACGGACTGGCTCTTCGACGACTACTGCGTCCAGAAGTTCGACTTCATGGGGCAGGCCGCGGCGAAGCCGTTCAACGACAACCTCGCGTTCGCCGCGAACTCGCTCGATTTCCTCTCAGGCTCGAGGGACCTGATCTCGATCCGCGGCAAGGGCAACTCGGTCCGCAGCTTCACGGTCGTGAAGCGGATGGAGGCGGAGGCCTCGGAGAAGTACAAGGAGAAGCTGACGGCGCTCGAGGCGAGGATCAACGAGGTCCAGGGGAAGCTGGCCGACCTCCAGGGCAAGAAGGGCGACAGCGGCAAGCTGCTCGCCTCGCCCGAGGCCGCGCGCGCAATCGAGGACTTCCAGAAGCAGGCGGCCGAGATGCGCGGCGAGCGCCGCGAGATCAGGCGGTCGCTGCGCGAGGGGATCGACTCGCTCGAGAACCGGCTCCTCGTGATCAACCTGCTCGGGACGCCGGCCCTCGTCTGCGCCTTCGGCGCCTGGTTCTACCGCCGGCGCCGCGGCTGACGGCGCGCCCGCCCCACCCGAGATGAAAATCCGGACGCTCGTCGTCGCAGTCGCCCTACTCGCCGCCCTCTCGGTGGCCGCCTTCCTGAGTAACCGCCCGGAGGCCCAGGTATCCGCCGACCCGCGGGTCGGCGCCCCGGTCCTCGACCGGGACACGGCCTCCCGCGCGGCCGGCCTCGTCGTCTCCGACCAGGGCAAGACGGTCGAGCTTGCGAAGGGGGCCGGCGGCGCCTGGCGCGTCACGAGCTACTACGGCCTCCCCGCGGACTTCGAGAAGGTCTCCCGCCTCGTCCAGGACCTGAACGAGGCGAAGGTCGAGCGCCTCGTCACCTCGAGCCCCGACCGGCTGGAGCACATGGAGTTCAAGGACTCCTCGATCACCCTCAGGGACGGCGCGGGCAAGGACATCTGGGGCGTCACCTTCGGGAAGACGCCGGACTCCGGCAACGGACGCTTCATCCGCTTCGGGAGCGAGCCGAGGGCCTACTTCTCAGGCCTCCACGTCTGGCTCGACACGGACGCCAAGGGTTGGGCGAACGCCGACCTCCTGGGCGTGAAGCCCGAGGACGTGGCGAAGGTCGAGATCCCCTTCGAGACGGGCGGGACGGTCACGCTGTCCCGCGCGACGAAGGACGCGCCGTGGGCGGCGTCCGGCGGGCCGCCCGGCCTGGCCCTCCTCCCCGACAGGGCATCCTCGCTCGTGACCGCCCTCACCTCCCTCCGGTTCACGGACACGTCGGACGCGAAGGACCCCCAGGCGGCCGAGGCCGCCCGGCACGCGAGGACCTTCAGGCTCTCGCTCTTTGACGGAAGGGCGCTCACCGTCTCCCTCGGCCGCAAGCCCGAGGAGAGGAAGTACAGGGCCCCGGTCGCCGACTCCAGGGAATCCCTCGCCGCGGTCGCCAAGGCCGCCGACGCGAAGCCCGTCGCGCCTGAGTTCGACACGGTGCCCGCCGGCCCGGTCTATGCCACGGCCTCGAGCCCGGACCCGGCCGCGCCCGTCAACGACCTGATGAGGCGACGGGCGTACCAGGTTGATGAATACACATTCACCGGCCTCCCGCAGAACCCGGGCGAGCTCTTCGAGGCGGCGAAGGCCAAGTAGGCCGTCCCCGCCGCGCGGCACGACAACAGGTGCGCAAGCGAACCCTCCTCCTCCTCGCGGTCGGCGCGGCCGGCCTGGCGGCGATCGCCGTCCTTCGGAGGTCGCTCGAGACGAAGCTCCTCTTCCCCGGGTCGGCCACGCAGGGCCGCGCGGACTCCGTCATCGAGCCGGGCGGCGGCTTCGAGCTCGTGACGCTGCGCTCGAGGGACGGGACGAGGCTGGTGGCCGTCTTCGGGGCCGCGATCGGCCGGGGCGGACGGCCCGCCGCCAACGCGGCGGCGGCGCCGACCGTTCTCTTCTTCTACGGCAACGGCTCCTGCGCCGAGCAGATGGTCGAGGAGTTCATCCGGTTCCGCCAGATGGGCGCCAACTGCATGATCCCGGACTACCCGGGCTACGGGATGAGCGGCGGCAGGCCGAGCGAGGAGGGATTCTACGAGGCGGCTGACGCCGCCTATGACTACCTCATGCAGCGGCCCGGCATCAACCCCGACCGCATCGCGGTGGCCGGCTGGTCGATGGGCGCCGCCGTCGCCATCGACCTCGCCAGCCGCAGGAAGGTCCTCGCGCTGGAGACCATCAGCGCCTTCACGACGCTCCCCCAGGTCGCCCACACCGTCACGCCCTGGCTGCCGGTCAGCCTGGTCCTCAGGTCGAAATTCGACAACCTGTCCAAGATCCCCGGGATCACCTGCCCGGTCGTGATCGTGCACGGCGCGCTCGACCGGGTTGTCCCCCCGGAGATGGCGGGCCAGCTCGCCGCGGCGGCGCAGGGCGTCGCGATCCTGCACATGATAACCGGCGCCGGCCACAACGACGTCTTCACGGTCGGCGGCGACGCCCTCTGGAGGGACCTGCGCGAGCCGCTTTTCCCGAGGCCGCTCAGGTAACCCTCCACCTTACGCAGGCGCTTGGGGATTGGACCAAAGCACCCGCCGCTTCAAAACCCGAACCTCAATTGGTATGGGTGGTATCCGAGGTGGTCGTCGTGACCGGGGCAGGGATCGTGGTCTGCTGCGTGGTGGTGGTGCTGGTATGATCCGGCGTGCTTGAGCAGGCGGACAACGACACGATGGCGGCGGCGACAAGGCAGGGGATGATCAGTTTTTTCACGGGTATGATTGTTGTTTTGATTGTTATTTTTTAACCCGACCATGATGACATCATCGGTGGGTGATATACTATGGGGTGTTGAACTGACTCACTCGAACGGGGCGATTGCCGGCGAGAGTCCGGGCAACTTTTAAAGGGGAATGTTCGACCGGGGGTCGTCGGTCCCGCGATCGACGACGGCGGTCGTGCCGGGACATTTTGTGCAGGCGGCCTGGTTCCTGTGCAGGGAAGGATTGTTGGGCAAAGACTCGCCCACGGAATGTTCTTTACACATATCAACGTTTTTAGATGTGTTGATATGTGAATTTGGCCGACCGTCCCCTTTCCGAGCTCTTCGCGCAGCGCCGCCCGCTGCGGTCGATAGAGTTTTTCCCGCCGAAGGATGACGCCGGGGTCGAGGCGCTCAGGCAGACCGCGGCGGCGCTGAAGACGATGTCCCCGGACTTCGTGTCGGTCACCTACGGCGCGGGCGGGAGCACCCGCCAGCGGACCGCCCAGGTGAGCGGCTTCCTCAAGGCGGACTTCGGCTACACGGTCATGCCGCACCTCACCTGCGTCGGCCACTCGAGAGAGGAGCTGAACGGGATCGCCGACCGGATCCACGCCGACGGGTTCCGCAACGTCATGACGCTCCGGGGCGATCCCCCGAAGGGATCGGTCGCGTTCAAGGTGAGCGCGGACGGGCTCAGCCACGCGGACGAGCTCGTCACGCTCCTGAAGGCGCGGCACCCGGACTTCTGCCTCGGCGTCGGCGGCTACCCCGAGAAGCATCCCGAGGCCCCGTCTGCCAGGGCGGACTTGGACAACCTGAGGCGCAAGGTGGACGCCGGCGCGGACTTCGTGACGACGCAGCTCTTCTTCGACAACGAGTCGTACTTCCGGTTTGTCGACCAATGCCGGGCGGCGGGGATCACGGTGCCGATCGTGCCCGGGATCATGCCGGTCCTCTCGCTGAAGCAGATCCAGCGCTTCACGCTCATGTGCGGGACGTCGCTCCCGCAGACGCTCCTCCGACGGCTGGAGGCCGCCGGCGAGGTGCCGGAGATCGTGGAGGCCGTGGGGATCGACTGGTCCCTCGGCCAGATCCGCGACCTCCTCGCCCGCGGGGCACCCGGGTACCACCTCTACATCCTGAACCGGGCGAAGAGCGCCCTGGCGCTCGCCGCGGGCCTGGCGGCGTAGTCCTATCCGCCGGCGAACACCGGCCGGAAGCCGGCCTCGGCGAGGATGCGGGCGACGGTGTCTCGCTGGTCGCCCTGGATCTCGATCCGGCCCTCCTTGACCGTACCGCCGCATCCCCCGGCGGCGCGCATCCTCCTCATAAGCTGCTCTTTTTCCGGGAGGCCGATGCCGGTGAACCCGTCGGCGACGGTGACAGTCTTGCCGCCCCGGCCGCCCTTCTCGCGGGTGATGTCCACCCGGCCGCGGTTCCTCTCCGGCCTGGGAGGGGCCGGGGCGGGCGCGCGGGCGGCCGCGGGGCCAGCCTTCAGGCCCGAGGCGTCCAGGGCCCCGAACGGGTTCTGGCCGAGGCCGTTTCCGCCGTCCGTCGTTATGCGCTCCCCCACGGTCAGCGCCTCCCGCCGCACGACCCGGCGGGGATGCCCGACTCCCCGCCCAGGAACAGGAGCGCCTTCGGATAGCTCCGGCGCTCAAGGAAATGCACCAGCTGGGGATGGAGGGACCCCCGGCCCTCGCCCACCAGGCCGTCCAGGAGCGCCATCCGGCTCGCGATCGCGGCCCCGTCCGAGCGCCTTATGGCGTCCATGAGGGCTACAAGGGACTCTTTTATCCGGTCTTCCATCGTTCGGGAGTACGCACCCTAATACCATCCGGCTCCCTTGTGAAGCGCGATTGCAAACGTCGCCGCGACTGCCGACCGGGGCTTGAGTTCGCAGGGTCGCCGTGCAGAGTATGGGCCAAAACCCGCTCTAATAGTCGGCGCGTGCCCGCGCCGGCACCCAAGATGAATTCAACGACCCTACCCACGCGCGCAAATGCCGACGTCATCGAGGCCGCCTACAAGCTCTGGCTGGACAACCCGGACGGCGTCGACCCCACCTGGCGGGCCTTCTTCCAGGGCTTCTCGCTCGGCAGCAACGGGGGCCCGATCAACGACGCCCTGGAGGGCCACGTGCAGCAGGCCCCGATCATCGACAGCCTTAAGCAGTCGCACGTCCACTACCTGATCGCGGCGTACCGCGCCATCGGCCACCTGCAGGCGCACCTCGACCCGCTGAGCGGGCCGCCCGCGCCGCTCCCCAAGCTCGCCCTCGGCCAGTTCCAGCTGAGCGACGCGGACCTCGACACGGCGTTCGACGTCGGCACCTACCTCGGCGGCGGCCAGAAGAAGCTGCGCGACGTGCTCGACTCCCTGCAGGGGACCTACTGCGGCCACGTCGGGGTCGAGTACGTCCACATCCAGGACCAGGACTGCAGGCTCTGGCTCCAGGAGCGGATCGAGTCGACGAAGCTCCAGCCCGCGTTCACGCAGCCGCAGAAGGTGAGGATCCTGCGCAGGGTGCACAAGGCCGAGCTCTTCGAGAAGTTCCTGCACACGAAGTATGTCGGGCAGAAGCGCTTCTCCCTCGAGGGCGGCGAGACGATCATCGCCGCGCTGGACGCCGTCATCGACCACTGCCCGGACACGGGCGTCGAGGAGATCGTGATGGGCATGGCCCACCGCGGGCGCCTGAACGTGCTCTGCAGCGTGATGCGCAAGTCCTTCGACCAGCTCTTCGAGCAGTTCTCGGAGAACTACATCCCGGACACGGTCGGGGGCGACGGCGACGTGAAGTACCATCTTGGATACGAGTCGGTCCTCACCACGACCTCAGGGACGAAGGTCGAGGTCCGCCTCGCCGCCAACCCCTCGCACCTGGAGATCGTCGACCCGGTGGTCGAGGGCAAGGTGCGCGCGCGCCAGCGGATCCGGGGCGACTCGGAGGAGCGCCGCAAGGTGCTGGCCCTCCTGATCCACGGCGACGCGGCCCTGGCCGGCCAGGGCGTCGTCGCCGAGACCCTCAACTTCTCGCAGCTGCCCGGCTACCGGACCGGGGGCACCGTCCACTTCGTCATCAACAACCAGATCGGCTTCACGACCGACCCGCGGGACGCCCGGTCGACCCGCTACTGCACGGACGTCGCGAAGATGATCGAGGCCCCGATCTTCCACGTGAACGGCGACGACCCGGAGGCCGTGTGCATGGTCTCCCAGCTCGCGCTCGACTTCCGCGTCAGGTGGAAGCGCGACGTGTTCATCGACATGTACTGCTTCCGCCGCCACGGCCACAACGAGACCGACGAGCCGTCCTTCACGCAGCCGATGCTCTACCGGACGATCGCGGCGCACCCCCTGGTCTCGGCCATCTACACGGAGAGCCTGGTCGGCGGCGGCTCGATCAGCGCGGGCGAGGGCGACGCGATCAAGGCCGAGTACTCGGCCGCGCTGGAGGAGAACCTGGCCAAGGCGAAGGAGCGCGAGGCCGCGAAGGCCGCCAAGCGCGCGAGGCCGGCGGACCCCTTCAAGGGGTCGAACGCGCAGTTCCAGCCCGAGTACCACCACACGCCGGTCGAGACGAGCGTGCCGGCCCAGGAGATCGAGCGGATCGTCCGCGGGCTGACCACGGTTCCCGAGAGCTTCAGGTTGAACCCCAAGATCAAGCGCATCCTCGACGCCCGCGCCCAGGCGCACCGGGACGGCGGCCCCGTCGACTGGGGCTTCGGCGAGGCGCTCGCGTTCGGCTCCCTCCTCGTCGAGGGGACCCCCGTCCGCCTGAGCGGCCAGGACTGCGAGCGCGGGACCTTCAGCCACCGCCACGCGGTCCTCGCCGACGCGGAGACGGGCGAGAAGTACACGCCGCTCAAGAACCTCGACCCGAAGCAGGCCCGCTTCTGCGTCTACAACTCCCTCCTGTCGGAGGCGGCGGTCCTCGGCTTCGACTACGGCTACTCCTCCGACTACCCGGAGATGCTGTGCCTCTGGGAGGCGCAGTTCGGCGACTTCGCCAATGGCGCGCAAATCC
>PMSP01000046.1 GCA_003168315.1 Opitutaceae bacterium | reverse complement strand
GTGGGAAAGAGGACAAAGGCCATGGGGTTTGGACGCTCCCCCGTCCGGGAAAAAACCCTGCGCCGGGGACGCTGCAAGACTCTCGGCGGGTTTGCCCAAACGCCAAGCCTCTTTCGGCGCGCAAGCTTGATTTCCCCCCTGCCGGCCCAACTGTAGCCTCCAATGGGCAGAAGGCGGCTCAAGGAATCGCGACGCGGTGGCGACACCGGTGCGCCGCGCGCCCCGGCGGCGACCCCGGCGCCNNGCCGGCTTCATCTGGGACGACGATGCGTTCCTGACCAACAACCCGCTGATCCACGCGGCGGACGGATTGCACCGCTTCTGGTTCACGGGAGAGCCGGTCGACTACTGGCCGCTCACGTCCTCGACCCTGTGGCTCGAGTGGCGCCTCTGGGGGATGAACCCCCTCGGCTACCATGTGACGAACGTTCTCCTCCACGCCTGCGAGGTGGTGCTCCTCTGGCGCGTGCTGGCTGGGCTGCGGGTCCCGGGCGCGTTCCTCGCGGCGGCGGTCTTCGCGGTGCACCCCGTCAACGTCGAGACGGTCGCGTGGATCACCCAGCGAAAGAACCTGGTCGCGATGTTCTTCTACCTGGTGTCGATCCTCCTGTTTCTCAGGTCGGAGGACAAGCCGCCGCGGGGGGGCAGGGGCGTCCTTGACGGCGCCGGCTGGCTCGGCCTCAGCCTCGCGGCCTTCATTCTCGCGATGCTCGGCAAGGGCTCGGTCGCCATGCTCCCCTTCGTCCTTGTCGGGATCGTCGCCTGGCGCAGGCCGGTGGAAAGGAACGACTGGATCCGGGTCGCGCCCTTCTTCGCGTGCGCGGCGGTCCTTGTCGCCGTGAATATCAGCTACACGGTGCACGCCGCGGAAACGGTCGCCCGACCCGGGGGCCCGCTGGAGCGCCTCCTGGGCGCCGGCGCCGTCGTCTGGTTCTACCTCTACAAGGCGCTCCTGCCGTTCCACCTCGTATTTGTCTACGCGAACTGGAGCGTTCGCGCGGATGACATCCGCTGGTGGCTGCCGCTGGCCGGGGCCGTCGGCATGACGATGCTTCTCTGGGGAATGCGGCACAGGTGGGGCAGGGGATGGTTCTTCGCCTGGGGCTACTTCTGCGTGTCGCTGGTTCCCGTGATGGGGTTCACAAACGTGTACTTCATGCGCTACTCCCTCGTGTCGGACCACTACGCGCACCTGGCGCTCATAGGGGCGATAGCGCCGGTTGCGGCAGCCTTCGCCCTCCTGAGGAGGAGGCTGGCGGCGCCGGGCCGCCAGTGGGCCGATGCGGCGGCGCTCGCCGCGGTGGTGGCCCTCGCCTGGCTCTCCTGGCGCCAGTGCGCCATGTACACGGACCTGGAAACGCTCTACCGCACGACCATCGCCGGCAACCCCCAGGCCTGGATGCCGCAGAACAACCTCGCGACCGTCCTTCTGAAGAACGGCAGGCTGAAGGAGGGCGAGGCGGTGTGCAGGAAGGGGCTTGAGCTGAGCCCCGACAACGCCGAGCTCTGGAACACGCTCGGCATCGCGCTCGACCAAGAGGGGCGCCCGGCCGAGGCGATACCCCAGTACCAGAAGGCGGTCTCACTCAACCACGGGTTCGAGGAGGCCTACAACAACCTGGGGACCGCGTTCCTGAAGACGGGGCAGGCCGAGGAGGCGATCCTCAACTACCAGATGGCCCTGTACTACAAGCCGAGGAGGTACACCGTCCTGAATAACCTGGGCGAGGCCTACCTCAGCGAGGGAAGGTATGGCGACGCCATCTCCTGCTTCCGGCGGGCGCTTGACATCCGCGGAGACTTTGCGTTCGCCCACGCAAACCTCGGGACGGCGCTCCTGTCGGTGGGGAAGGTGGACGAGGCCATCGGTCAGCTGCAGGCGGCCCTCAGGCTCGATCCCGGAAACCGCACCGTTCGCAAGGGCCTCGACTTCGCCCTCAAGAGGCGGGCGACGGGCGCGAACGCCGCGGGACGCTAGCCCCGCGCCGCAGGGGCCGCGCGTCACTCGCCGATGATCTTCACGAGGACGCGCTTTCTTCGCATCCCGTCGAACTCGCCGTAGAAGACCTGCTCCCAGGGCCCGAAGTCGAGCTTCCCGCCCGTGACGGCGATCACGGCCTCCCGCCCCATGATCGTGCGCTTCAGGTGGGCGTCCGCGTTGTCCTCGCCCCGGTTGTGGGCGTACTGGCCGTGCGGCTTCTCGGGCGCGAGCCGCTCCAGCCATTTCTCGAAGTCCGAGTGGAGGCCCGGCTCGTCGTCGTTCACGAAGACCGACGCGGATATGTGCATCGCGTTGACGAGGCAGATCCCCTCCTTGATCCCGCTCTCCGCGAGCGCCGCCTCGACCTGGGGGGTGATGTTCACGAGCTCGCGTCGCCTCTGGATCTCGAACCAGAGCTCCTTGCGGTGGGATTTCATGTCCGCTGGGAAGTGTGAAGCCTCATGCGGGAATCATCCAGGCCAGGTAGAATGCCTGGAGGTAGACGATGACGCAAACGAGGAAAAGGAGAACAAGCGAGTGCCTCAGGGTGAAGCGGAAAAGCGACCCCTCCTTGCCGACCATGCCCGTCGCGGCGCAGGCCACGGCGATCGACTGCGGGGAGATCATCTTGCCCATGACCCCGCCGCTCGCGTTGGCGGCGCCCGTCAGGAGCGGGTTCAGCCCGAGCTGCTCGGCCGCGGTCTTCTGGAGGCCGCCGAAGAGGACGTTGCTCGAGGTGTCGGAGCCGGTCAGGAACACCCCGAGCCACCCGAGGACGGGCGAGATGAGGGGGAAGGCGCGCCCCGCGCGCGTGCACCAGATCCCGAGGCAGGCCGTCATCCCCGAGGCATTCATGACGTAGGCGAGCGCCAGGACTGCGGCGATCGTCACGGCGGGGGAGCGCATGTCGCGGAGCGTCTTGCCGAAGACCCCGGCCATCTCCCGGCCCCCGAGGCCGCACACGAAGGCCGAGACGAGGGCCGCGATCAGGACGGCCGTGCCGCCGCTCGCGAGATAGTCCAGCTTGAAAACCGCCGGGATGGGCACCGCCTGCCTCGGGCCTGCGGGCGCGACCGACGCGGGCAGCGTCGCGCGCGCGATCCCGTTGTCCAGCCCGGCGACCGGGATCAGGACCGTGGTCCGGTTGAGGGCGGCCTTGACCGGCGGGTNNGGTAGGGGATCCACGCGTGCAGGACCTGGGCGCCCGTGTAGGAGTGCGTCTCGCTGTCCAGCGGGGGCTCGTGGTCAAACCGGTAGGTTTTCCTCGGCCTCCAGACCTTGAGCAGAAGCGCGAGAGCGCCCATGGACGCGAGCGACGCCACGATGTCGGGAAGGTAGGGCCCGAGGAAGGTGGCCGTCGCCCACTGGCACCCGGCGAAGGTGACGCCGCAGGTGATGATTGCGGGAAGGACCTCAACCGTCCTCCTGAATCCCACCATGATGAGGATGATGTAGAGGGGAACGAAGAGGGAGATGAACGGCAGCTGGTGGCCGACCATCGCGGAGAGTTTCATGAGCCCGGCGTCGTGGAGGCCCATCACGCCGCCCAGGGCCACGATCGGGGTGCCGATCGCGCCGAACGCGACGGGGGCGGTGTTCGCAACGAGGCAGATGCCGGCGGCGTAGAAGGGCCGAAATCCGAGCCCGACGAGCGTCGCCCCCGCGATGGCGACCGGCGTCCCGAATCCCGCCGCACCCTCGATGAAGGCGCCGAAGCAGAATGCGATGAGGAGGGCCTGGAGCCTGCGGTCCGAGGTTACGCCGGCGAGCGACGCGCGTATCACCTCGAACTGGCCCCCCTTGACGGTGATGTTGTAGAGGAAAAGGGTGGCCAGGACTATGAAGTAGACCGGGAAGAGCCCGAACGCCGCGCCGTGGAGCGCAGACAGGGCCGCAAGGCCGGGAGGCATCCCCCAGACGAGGATGGAGACGCCGATCGCGGCGACAAGGGCGAGCAGCGAGGAGACGAATGCCGTCATCCTCAGGAGCGCAAGGCAGATGAAGACGACGGCGAGCGGGACCGCGGCGACGGCCGCCGACAGCGCCATACTGCCGTCAACCGGGGCGTACGCCTGGATCCAGGGCATTTCGTCCCGGGATCCGGTCAGGGGGACCCGGGCAACTCCCGGATCCTGATGTTTCGGAAACTGACCGAATTGTCGTGGTTCTGGAGGGCGATGTGGCCCTGCGCAAGCGTGGCGAAGCGGGGCATCGCGTTGAACTTGCTGTGCATCTTGAGCGAGCGGCCCTCGGGGCTGGCAAGGTCGACGTCCACGATCTTCTCGCCGTTCAGCCAGTGCTGGATGTGCCATCCCCGGACGACGATCCGGGTCTGGTTCCACGAGCCGACGGGATGGGTGAAGTCCTTCGGGGGCGCCGCCAGGTCGTAGAGCGCCCCGGCCAGGTGCTTGGGATTGAACCGGTCGCCGCCCTGGATGTTGTCCAGGATCTGGTACTCGGGCCCGGTCAGGTAGGTCTGGTTCTCATCGAGCGAGACCCTGTAGAGGATGCCGCTGTTCGTGGCGTCCTCGACCTTCCACTCGATCGAGAGCTCGAAGTCGCCGAACTCGTCGACTGTTAATAGGTCCCCGCTCTTGGCGACCCGCACGATGGCACCGTCGACCACCTTCCAGCCGGCTCCCGGCGCCGGGCTCTTCAGGCCGCGCCAGCCGGAGAGCGAGCTGCCGTCAAAGAGGAGGCGCCAGCCGTCGGAGCGCTCGGCGGCGGTCAGCGTGTTGTTGTCCGCAGCGCGGCCCGGAAGGGCGGCGAGGAGTAGGGCGGCCAGCGCAAGGCAGGAGTGGATCGGGGTTTTTTTCATGGTCGTTACTCGGGCGGAACGGCCGCCCGCGGCCCGCGGGAGGGAATGGCAAAGGAAGGCCGACAATTTTCCGGGCGGCAACCCTACACTTCCGGGCCGCCCGGGCAGTTTCTCTTTGCCGTGCGCGCCGTCCGGCGGCATTC
This sequence comes from Opitutaceae bacterium, assembly GCA_003168315.1. GTDB lineage: Bacteria > Verrucomicrobiota > Verrucomicrobiia > Opitutales > Opitutaceae > Palsa-1447. The sequence goes on along the minus strand of PMSP01000046.1, from coordinate 4,746 downwards.
GCATGGGAGCCGTTCAATCCGATGAAGACCCGTCACTGGCTGGTGAAGCAGGAGCCCGAGAGCTATTCGTGGGAGACGTTCGCGCGCGATGGCCGGACGTCCTGGGACGGGGTGCGCAATTACCAGGCCCGGAACAATCTCAGGGGCATGAGTCCCGGCGACAAGGTCCTGTTCTATGCCAGCGGCGACCTGAAGTCGGTGGTGGGGGTCGCGAAGGTCACCGTGGCGGCGTACCCCGATCCGACCGCGGACGAGCCCGCCTGGGTTTCGGTTGAGCTGGAGGCGGCCGGGGCGCTGGCGCATCCGGTGACGCTTGCGCGCATCAAGGGCTCGCCCGGTCTGGCGGCGGTCCCCCTTGTCCGCCACTCCCGGCTCTCGGTCATGCCCGTGACGGGAGAGGAATTTGACGCGATCGTGCGGATGGGAAGCCGGGCCCAAACCTAGTCCGCCGGGCGCCGGGCGAGCCGGCCGTACTCCGGCGGGGGCGTGTCTTCCGGGGGCTCCGCCCTGAAGGCCTTCGGGGGCGCGAGCTCCTGCCCGGAGGCCGTGCGCAGGACCCCCTCCCTGGCCGAGACGTCCTCCACCTTGAAGAGGCTCCCGCCGCGCCTCAGGAACATGTCGAACTCGGAGGCTTTGAAGGGCCGACTGCCGCGCCGGCCGAAGACGACCGTCTGGCCGCCCGTCTCGTCGACCACCCTGTCGCGGTCGAGGCCCCGGCCGACGGCGACGGCCGGGCTGCTGGTCGGGTAGCTCGCGATCAGCTTCGGGTTCGGAGGCGGGCTGAAGCCCATGTACCCGGGAACGTTCTCCGGGGAGATCATCTGCAGCACGCGCAGGCCGTTCCGGCCGTCGGCGACCAGGGCGTACATGGACGCGCTCACGGCGCCCACCTGGACGGCGCGCGTGTCGTTCAACTGGCCGCCGGCGTTGAACAGCTCGCGCAGGCGCGGGACCGCGGGATTCTTTATGTCCACGATCGCGAGGCCGTCGGCCCCGTCGGCGACGTAGAGGTAGGTCCGGGCGGCGTAGAGGCCCTGCGCGTCCCGGAGCGGCACGGTCGCCACGGGGCGCGGATTGTCGGGGTCGGAGAGGTCGAGCACCTTGACGCCGTCGTCGTCGGTGACGAAGGCGTAGAGGAACTGGACCGCGATCCTGCGCGGGTTGTGCAGGAAGCCCGCGGGCGCGTTGCCGGCGATGCGCGGCTTCGTGGGGTCGCTGATGTCGACCACCGCCAGGCCCGCCGAGCAGGTCACGTAGAGGCGGGTGCCGGCATCGTAGGCGTGGGTCGCACCGTCCAGCGCCCCCCCTGGGTTGAAGCGGGTGACGTCCGACTCGTGGAAGAAATTGTTGGTGGGGTCGCCGTCCAGGAGGGTCCCGGCCATCACCGCGACCAGCCCCTCGAACCTGTCGGTCACGTAGACGTATGCGTACACCGGGCTGATCGGCTGCTCCTGGTTCTCGGGGCGGTGGCTGCGCAGGGGGTCCACCGCCACCGTGCTCGGGAGGACGACGCTCGTCGCGTACCGGGTGTGGACCCAGAGGCGCTGCCCGAGGGGCGACACCGGCGCGGAGGTGATCTTCTCGGAGAAGCCCTTGTTGTCGATGTTCGCGACGTCGAACACCTCGAAGCCGCCGGGCCCGTTGGCCGTGTAGAGGTACTCGCCGCGCAGGACAAGGTCCCTGATGTCCTCGGCGTGGTGGTGCTCCGCCTCCTTCAGGACGCCGTGGTCCTCGTCCACATGGACCCGGTAGTCGTCCGGGTAGGCGAGATGCTGCAGGTGGCTCCCGATGGGGGCCTGCGGCTCCTCCCGCTCCGTCCAGGCCACGGCGTCGAATCCCCCCGTTCCCGTCCCGACGAACGCGTAGCGCCCGAAGAAGTTGACCGTGCCGGTCCCGAAGCCGAGCAGCTGCGTCATCCAGGCGTTGTTGTCGTCCGCCGTGGAAAGGTGGCAGTCGGTGCAGTTCTTGGTCGTCCCCACGGATCCCGTCGTATGGGGGAAATGAGGGTTGAACGCCTGCCCGGAATATCCCTCGGCGGAGATCGTCTGCTGCTGCGAGTAGACCCATTCGCGGGTGCTGTTCTGCGACCCGACGATGATGGCGCTCGACGAGCGGAGCACGGCGAGCCGGTTGCCCTTGTAGGTGGCGTCCTTCCCCAGCATGAAGACGTCGTCCCGCACCACCTGCGGGTTGTAGCTCGTGTAGTTGCGCGTCGTCGTCCCCTCGAACTTGTTCGCCTGGACCTTCTTGTTCGCGCGCATCGGCAGGTGGCATCCGAAGCAGCTGGTCGCCCACGAGGTGTGGCATATCTGGCAGGAGATGTTGGAGTTCGCGTGGGCGAGCTGCTCAGTGATGATCACGGGCGCCTCGGGCACGTCGCCCCACGTGACGCCGTCCCGGCGCAGCGTCTTGGCGTAGGCGGACTTCGGGTTGTAGTGCTCCGACGCGGGATTGATGGTGTCGACGGTCTGCGGCACCTCCCACACGACGTCGGGCGTCATCATCGAGCGCTGGTAGAGCCTGCGCCCGACCCAGTAGAACCGCGGGCCCCAGGGCGTCGCCCCCTTGGAAAGATCGGAGGGGGAGACCCGCCCGTCCTCGAACGTGCCGGAGTTGCCGGAGGTGACGAGCGTCGGCCTGTGCTCGACCGTGCCATGGCAGTCGACGCACTCGACCGCGGTCGCGGCGCGGGTCTCGCCGTAGAGGAGCCCGTTGCCGTGGACGTCGCCCTGGAAATGGCAGTCGACGCACTGCATGCCTCGCGCGAGGTGCACGTCCTTCAGATGGACGGCCTTTGCGAACTTGGCCGGGTCCTCGTGGTCGATCGGCTTGTCATCGAGGGTGAGGAGCGTGCCCTCGCGGTCCTTCTTGAACACGGCCCTGAATACCCACCCGTGCCCGTGGTAGTCGGCGAACTGCGTTTCCTTGAGCTTGGGGTTCAGCTCGGCGACCTTCTCCAGGAAGTCGGGGTCGCCCCAGAGGCCGCGGACGGCGGCCGCCTCGGGATTGCGCTGCAGGGACGCCGCCGTCTCGGCCTCGGTCGGGTTCTTCTGGACCGCCGGGTACATGAACTCCCCGTCGCTCTCCTGGTCCCACCACGTATAGCCGAGGAATGAGTTAACGAAGTTGTCCCCCTGGTGCATGTGGCATGTCATGCACTGGCTGGAGGGGATGCTCCTCGTGAACTGGTGGCGGATCGGGTGCGCCTTCTCCCTCTTGGAGATCATGGCGTCGTCCGTGAAGCTGAGGCCCTGGTTGCCGTACTTCGACCACCACCCGGAGTTTGTCGGCGACCTGTCGTTGGCGTAGACCACGTGGCACGCCGCGCAACCCGAGGAGCGGTAGTCGCCGGCGTGGTCGTTTGAGCCCATGAAGCCGAGGAGCGGATCGTTGAGCCGCGTCTTCTGGAGGTTGAGGAACACCGGGTCGATCCGGTTCAGCGTGCCGAGCCCGCGCTCCGAGAGCCTGCGCGCGGGATGGCCCGGCTCCTCGAATGGATCCGGGTTGCCGATCTCCTCCTGCTTCTCGCCGCCCTTCTCGAATATGCGCAGGATGTTCGAGGGCTGCCCCAGCTCGAAGCGGGGCAGCGGCTCGAGGAAGGGGAGGATCCCGTGCAGGAGCGTCATCTCCGGGGTCACCGGGATCGGGCTTTCCAGGCGGAGCGCCTCGCCGTTCGGACCGTAGGCCTGCCCGTACCTGGGATTCTTGAAGGGCACCGAGCCGTTATTGTAGAGGGCCGCCCCCCAGAGCATCGCCCCGTGGGTCATCATGCTGCTCCCGACATGGCGCACGACGTCCCCGTGGCAGAGGCCGCACGCCTGGTCGGCGACGCGCAGGTCGCTGGGGTTCACGAACCGGATGAACTCGGCGGACTCGTGGTTCAGGAGGACGGACGAGTCCGAGGGCTTCGCCGAGCTCTGCCAGAAGACCGGGTTGCGCGGCGCGACATGCGCCTTGCGCATGGTGAGCCCGGGGGTGGGGTCGCCGCCGTGGCAGTCCGTGCAGCCGAGGACGACATAGGGCGAGGCGTGCATCTCCTCGATGCCGCCGTGGCACTCGATGCAGCCGGCGCTCTTCCGATGGGCGTCCTGCACGCTCTGGTCCACCCAGTTGGGCGCCTTGGACTGCGCGGCGGGGGAGTCCGACGAGCGCGCGCCGCGCGGCACCGCGATCGGGGGGCCGAAGAGTCCCGGGACCTCGCCTGCCGGCCCGGACGACTGCGCGAGCGCGCATGCCGCGAAACCGAGCGCCCCGATCCCGGCGACCAGGCGCGGGGAGAGTCCGGCAATTTTTGAGGGTAAGGTCATCTCGACGTCGGCCCGGGCCTAGTAGGTGAAGGTTGCCGCGAGGATCGCGCTGTACAGGAATTGGTCAACCTTGCCGCTCTGGGACGCGGGCGTGAAGCCCGCGAGGGCCGGCACCGTGTTCGTGTAGATGTCGCGGTAGCCGCTCGAGGGCAGCAGCACGCCGCAGCCGGCCGAGATGATGACGTTGCTGATCAGGAGGGGCCGCCACTGGAAGCCGAGGCTCAGGTCGGTCCCGATGTCGCGGCCGGCCTGGTTCGTCAGGAGCACCTTCTTTATCGGGTCCGTGGAGTCGAACAGGAGGTAGTTCGCGTTCGCGAATGCCTTGAGCCTCGGGGTCAGGTCGGCCTCCGCTCCCACGCCGTAGAGGACCAGGCCCGGGTTGACGAAGTTGGCCTGCCCCTCGAAGCCGCCCCCCGCCCGCAGGTCCGGGAGCCGGCTG
>PMSP01000072.1 GCA_003168315.1 Opitutaceae bacterium | reverse complement strand
ACCGCATCCGGGTGCCGTTGCGCCACCCAGTCGGCCTTGAGCGAGGCGTTGTGCGCGACCATGACGCGGGAGTCCGTCCTCGGATCCTCGTGCTCGGTCACCTCCGCGACGACCACCTCGAACGGGATGCCGAGCTGGGCCAGCAACTCGCGGCGGCGCGGCGAGGCCGAGGCAAGGATGAGGCGGCTGGGGGACACCGGCCGATCCAATCACACTGCCGAATATGTTGAAAGAAAACCCATGGGCGTCCATGATAACCCCTTACACCTCCACGCATGCGCATTGGGCTCGCACAGATCAACACCACCGTTGGCGACCTCGCCGGCAACCGCCGGCTGATCCTGGACGCCTATGCGGAGCTCGTTCGGCGGGGCGCCGAGCTGGTGGTCTTCCCCGAGCTCGCAACCTGCGGCTACCCGCCGCGCGACCTCCTCTTCAAGCGCCACTTCGTGCCGGACGTCGAGGCGTCCATGAAGGAGATCGCCCTGGCGGTGGGCGAGGTCCCCGCGCTCGTCGGGACGGTGGAGGAGAACCCCAGCGGGACGGGCCGGTCGTTCTTCAACTCGGCCGCGCTCTGCCTTCGCGGGAAGGTGCAGGGCGTCGCGCACAAGTGCCTCCTGCCCACCTATGACGTCTTCGACGAGGACCGGTATTTTGAACCCGCCGCGCAGCCGACGGTCATCGTGCACTCCGGCGTCAGGATCGGCGTCACGATCTGCGAGGACATCTGGACCCACCCGATGATCAGCACGCGCCGGCTCTACAACGGCCTCGATCCCGTGAGGCAGCTCGCCGCCCAGAAGTGCGACCTCATGGTGAACCTCTCCGCGAGCCCGTGGGACCACGGGAAGTCCGGCGTCCGGCAGACCCTGGTGACGGACGCCGCGCGAGCCCTCGGCTGCCCCGTCGTCTACGTGAATGCGGTCGGCGGCAACGACGAGCTGATCTTCGACGGGCGGTCCCTCGTGAGCGACGCCGCGGGCCGGGTCATAACGGGGATGGCCGCGTTCGCGGAGGACCTCTCGGTCGTGGAGACGGGGCCGGGCCAGGCCCAGCCGGCGCTTTCCCCGACCTTCGAGCAGCCCGACATGGCCGACATTCTCTCGGCCCTCACGCTCGGCCTCAGAGACTACGCCCACAAGGTCGGCTTCAGGACCGCCCTGGTCGCCCTCTCCGGGGGCATCGACTCGGCGGTCGTCGGCGCGATAGCCGCGGCCGCGTTCGGCCCGGAGAACGTGATCGGGGTCTCCCTCCCCTCGGAGATCTCGTCGCAGCACTCCCGCGACGACGCTGTCCTCCTCGCCGGCAACTTGGGCATCCGGCTGGAGACGATCGGGATCAGCGAGGTCGTCTCGGCCTGCGAGGCCGCGCTCGGTCCCCAGTTCGCCGGCCGGGCGCGCGACGTCACCGAGGAGAACATCCAGGCGCGTGTCCGCGGGGTCATCATGATGGCGCTCTCGAACAAGTTTGGCTCGCTGCTGCTGACGACCGGCAACAAGAGCGAGATGGCGGTCGGCTACTGCACGCTCTACGGCGACATGTGCGGGGGCCTGGCCGTGATCTCGGACGTCTTCAAGACCCAGGTCTACGCGCTCGCGAACTGGATCAACGCCGACGCGAGGCGGGGCGGCAGGACGCCGCCGATACCCCAGTCCAGCATCGACAAGCTGCCGAGCGCGGAGCTCCGGCCGAACCAGACGGACCAGGACAGCCTGCCGCCGTACGACGTCCTGGACGCCGTCCTGAAGGGCTATGTCGAGGAGGGGCTCTCCCGCCGGGACCTGGCGGCGCAGGGGTTCTCCGAGGCGATCGTGGGCGACGTCGTCCGGAAGGTCGACCTGAACGAGTACAAGAGGAAGCAGGCGGCGCCCGGGCTCAAGATCACGCCGCTCGCGTTCGGCGTCGGGCGCCGGATCCCGATCGTCCAGAAATACGTGAGCTGATGGGCGCCTCCGAAGATCTCTTTGCGCGCGCCCTGAAGCGCATCCCCGGCGGCGTGAATTCCCCGGTGCGCGCCTTCCGTTCGGTCGGAGGGACCCCGTTCTTCGTCAGGTCCGCGCACGGGGCCATCCTCGTGACGGCGGACGGCCGCGAGCTGGTCGACTTCGTCTGCACCTGGGGACCGGCGATCCACGGGCACAACAACCCCAGGATCAAGGCCGCGATCGCGGCCGCGCTGGAGGACGGGACGAGCTTCGGGACCCCGAACCCGTACGAGGTGCGGATGGCGGAGCTGATCCACCAGATGGTGCCGTCGATCGACAAGGTGCGGATGTGCAACAGCGGGACGGAGGCGACGATGTCGGCTGTCCGGCTCGCCCGCGGCTTCACCGGGCGGGACAAGATCATCAAGTTCTCGGGCTGCTACCACGGCCACTCGGATTCGCTGCTCATCAAGGCCGGCTCGGGCGCCCTCACGCACGGCCACCCGGACAGCGCGGGGATACCCGCCGCCTTCGCGAGGGAGACGGTCGTCATCCCCTTCAACGACCCCGCGGCCGTGGACGCCGCCTTCGCGGCCAATGCCGGGTCGGTCGCCGCCGTGATCGTCGAGCCCTATCCCGCGAACGTCGGGCTTATCCTGCCCGAGGCGGGATTCCTGGCCCACCTCAGGGCGGCCTGCACGAGGAACGGATCCCTCCTCATCTTTGACGAGGTCATGACGGGCTTCCGGCTGGCGCGGGGGGGCGTCCAGGAGATCGAGGGGGTCGTCCCCGACCTGACGGCCCTCGGGAAGATCATCGGGGGCGGCCTTCCCGTCGGGGCGTTCGGGGGAAGGGCCGAGGTCATGGACCAGCTGGCGCCGCTCGGGCCCGTCTACCAGGCGGGGACGCTGAGCGGGAATCCGCTGGCCATGGCGGCGGGCATCGCGGCCCTCGAGCTCCTCGAGGAGACGCTTCCCTACCCCCGCCTGGACGCCCTCGGCCGGCAGGTGCAGGCGGCGCTCGCGGGCGCCTGCAGGGCGAAGGGGCTTCCCGCCCAGGTGCCGCAGGCCGGATCCATGTTCAGCATCTTCTTCACGGGGGCTCACGTCCGGGACTACGCGGGCGCCCTGACAGGGGACGCCCCGCTCTTCGCCCGGTTCTTCCGCGCGTGCCTCGAGGAGGGCGTCTACCTGCCGCCGAGCGCCTATGAGACGGCGTTCCTCAGCACCGCGCACGAGGGGAAGACCATCGACCGCGCGTGCGAAATCATGGAATCGGTGATCCGAAAGCTCTGAAGCCTCGCCAAAACGCATGATGAGGCATAGGATCTAGAACTAACGATGGGCCGAACGTTCTTCCTCCTGACCCTGCTCGCGTCCATGGCCCCGGTAGCGGCCGCGCAGCCGGTCTCGGGGGAGATGATGGCCCTCTCGGACATCAAGGCCGGGCAGCATGGCGAGGTGTGGACCGTGTTCCAGGGCACGAAGCCCGAGCCCTTCCAGGTCGAGGTCTCGGGCGTCGTCCTGAACGCGCTCGGGCCCGGAAAGTCGATCATCCTCTGCAGGCTCACCGACCCCCGGGTCCAGGACATGGGGGCGGTGGCGGGGATGAGCGGAAGCCCGCTCTACATCGATGGGAAGTTTGCGGGCGCCCTCAGCTACCAGATGCAGCATTTTGAGACCGTCCGGTACGCGGGCTTCACGCCGGCCGCCGACATGGCCGAGGTCGCCGACCGCGTCCCGTCGAGCCCCTCCGGCCCACAGGCGCCGGCGGACTCCCCACCGGCGGCCGTCTCCGCGGCCGGCGCGGAATCCACGTTCCAGGCCATGAGGCCGGTGTTCGCCCTCGGCGGCGTGTCGCCGCGGACGGCCTCCATCATGGAGCCCCAGTTTGCGACGCTCGGTCTCGGCGTCGTCGCGGTCGGGGGAAGCAGCCAGGGCTCGGGACAGCCCGCGGGGGGCGCCGGGCTCCAGGCCGGCGACGCCGTCTCGGTCGCCCTGACGACGGGCGACATCACTCTCGCCGGCACCGGCACCGTGTCCCGCGTGGACGGAAACCGGGTCGTCGCCTTCGGCCACCCGATGCTGGGGCTCGGCGACGTGCAGCTGCCGATGTGCTCGGCCGACGTGGTGGCCATCCTCCCCTCGAGCCTCGAGTCCTTCAAGATCGCGAACATCGGGCCCGTGATCGGCTGCATCACGCAGGACCGCCTGTCGGCGGTCTCTGGCACGCTTGGGGCGGGCCCCGAGATGACCGATGTCCGCGTCGTGGCCGGCCGCGCCGGGGCCCCCCAGCGGACGATCCATTTCCAGGTGATCCGCGAGCGGCACCTCGCGCCCATGATCATGCTGACCGGGATCGTCGAGGCCGTCTTCGGTTCCAACGAGAGCGAGCCCGGCGAGGGCTTCCGAATCGTCAGCACGGTCACCTTCTCGCCGACGCAGCAGATCACGAGGGAGTCGGTGTATGCCGGCCAGCAGGGCTTCGTCGTCGGCCTGTACGAGTTCCTGGTCGGGCTCACCGGCGAGCTCCAGAACCCCTTCGAGAAGGAGTTCCCGAAGACGGTCGAGTTCCGGGTCGAGCCGATGGAGGACAACCCCGCCGTGACGGTCGAGCAGTTCCAGGTGTCGCGGACGATCATCCGGGCCGGCGAGACGCTCCAGGTGACGCTCGGCTGGAGGAACTACCAGGGCTCCGAGGAATCGAAGACGGTCGACATCCCGGTCGATTCCTCGTGGACCGGCAAGACGCTCGAGGTGATCGTGACCCCCGGGCGCGTGCTGGACGAGCTGACGGGGCATGGCCGCATGTTCCGGCAGGGCCAGCTCCGGAGCTTTGACGCCTACATCGAGGCGATGAAGGGCAGCCGGCCGGAGGACGGCCTGTGCATCGCCGTCGTCGAGAAGTCGGCCCTCTTCTTCGACCAGGCGACCTCGACGCCGGACGCGCCGGCCTCCATCGAGCGGATAGCCGCGGCCTCCGACTCGGAGCGCTACCAGCGGCGCGAGGCCCTGGTGCCGCTGTGGGAGACACGCGTTCTCCAGGGCAAGGTCTCGTTCACCGATTTCCACCGGAGCGTCCGCGTCGTCGAGTGACCTCCGAGGATACCCCCCCCACTCATGCACAAAGAGAATCTCACCAGGTACGCCGTGGCACCCGCGCTCTTCCTTGCGCTCGCCTGCGGAGCCGGGGCCGACCCGCTCTCCAAGAAGGCGGACATCGATTTCTACCGGGACGTCCTGAGCCGCGACCTTCACGGCATGGCCAGCCGCTCGGACGGACGCCTGGTCGCCGGGCCCGTTCTGACCGACCTGGCCGGGCAGGCCCCGAGCCAGCTCCTCTGGTGCCTTGAACCCGGTCCCGGGGGCAAGTGGATCGTGGGCGGCGGCCCGGGCGGCCGGATCATGGAGGTGACCGCGGACTTCACGGCCGGGACCTACGCGTCGAGGGACGTTGCGAGGATCCCGGACGTCCAGGTCTACGCGCTCAAGTCCCTCGCCGACGGATCGATCCTAGCGGGCACATCCCCCAGCGGCGGCCTGTACCTCGTCCGCGGCGGCAAGGTCGCCGCGCGCACGGGCCTCCCCGTCGACTCGATCTTTGACATCATCCTGGCGGACGATGGCAAGTCGGCGCTGGTCGCGACGGGAAACCCCGGGCGCGTGTACCGGGTCGACGTCGCCCGGTTTGCGGCCGCGGGGGTCTCGGCGGACCGGATCTCGGACACGAAGGCTCTCGCCGGGCGCGGGATCGCGCTCTTCGGCGAGGTGAGCGACCGGAACCTGCGCCGGCTGGCGAGGCTTTCCGACGGCAGGATAGCGGCCGGGTCCGCCCCGAAGGGGAACATCTACCTGTTCGCGGCCGACGGCGGCTCCCCCTACATCGCGCAGGAGAACCACGACGCCGAGGTGACGGACCTGGTCGCCGACCCCAACCGCGGCTACTATGCCGCGATCGTCTTCTCCGGCGGCGAGATCCACCCGGTCCTGGCGAACATCCAGCTGACGGGGCCGGACGAGGCCCCGATCACCGTGGTCGGCCCGGGCCCGACGCCGAACCCGGGCCCCGGCCCCACCCCGCTCCCGGGCGCGGCCGGCTCGAAGCCGAAGGAGACCACGGTCGAGATCATCAGCGCCGCCGGCCCGGTGGAGCATTTCCCGGGGAGGAGCTCCCTGCAGTGGTTCACCCCGGACGGATTCCCGGAGATGCTTGAGACGCGCTCCGGCATCGCCTTCTACCGGATGTGCCTGATGGGCGACACGGTCGTCATCTCCGGCGGCGAGCTCGGCGAGATGACGGGCTTCGACATGAGGACCCGGGAATCCCTCACCTTCTCGGGCAGCTCGTCCTCGCAGGTGAACGCGATCGAGCCCGTCCCCGGCTCGCCGGGACGCTTCTTCGCGATCCGCAACAACGCGCCCGGATTCACCCTCCTTGACTTCAACGCCCCGTCCCCCCGGACGGCGGAGACGAAGCGCATCGACCTGGGAGTCCCCGCGCGCCTGGGCGCCCTCCGGTTCAACAGGCTGCGGGACGTGGGCCCGGGCCAGCTGGCCGTCTCGGTGCGCACGACAAACGGTTCCGCCGAGACCGACGGCTGGAGCCCGTGGATCCCGATGGCGGACACCGACGGCTGGAGGGCCGCCCCGCCCACCGGCCGCTACGCCGAGTTCAAGCTGGCGCTGCCTGCCGCGGCCGCGCCGACCCTCGAGGTCGACCGGGCCGACATCTACTACCTGACGCAGAACCACCGTCCCCAGCTCCAGGACTTCCGGACCCTGTCGCCGAACTTCGCCATCGTCGTCCCGCCGGAGATGCCCCCGCCCGTCGTGACGACCGTCAGCCAGCTCCTCCAGGCGAGCGAGCGCGAGGGGGACCACAGGAGGTCGGGCTTCCTCGGGAGCCAGATCTTCGCCTCCCCCGGGACGCGCGTCGCCTTCTGGACCGTGAACGCCCCGGACGGGGACAACCTCACGTACACCTTCTCCATCCGGCACGAGGGGGACCCGGCGTGGACCGACATCGCGGTCGACAGTCCGGAGTCCTACGTGCAGTTCGACACGCTCCATCTCCAGGAGGGAACCTGGTTCACCCGGCTCGTGGCGAAGGAGGCGGCCCCGAGGCCCGCGGCCGAGCGCCTGTCGGTCACCTTCGAGACCGACGACCTGGTTGTCGACCACACCCCGCCGGTCATCGAGGAGGCGTCGGTGCGGCGCGGCGCGGGCGAGGTCATCGTGACAATCCGCGGCCGCGACGCCCTCTCCCTCCTCGACAGCGCGGAATTCACGTTCAACAACGGCGCCCATGAGATCGTCGAGCAGCCGGCCGACGGGATCCTGGACGGCAGGGAGGAGACCTTCACCCTCGAGCTCCCGGCGGAGCGCCTCTCCGGGGCGACGTCGGTCGAGGTGACCCTCTACGACTCCGCCGGCAACGGGGCGACCCGCAGGCTGGCGCTCTAGCCTCCTCAGGCCCTCGGATGGGCCTTGTTGTAGACGTCCTTCAGGCGGGCGATGCTCACGTGCGTGTAGACCTGGGTCGTCACGAGCTGGGCGTGCCCGAGGAGCTCCTGGACAATGCGCAGGTCGGCGCCGGCGTTCAGGAGATGGGTGGCGTAGGAATGGCGAAGCTTGTGGGGCGTGAGGTCCATGGGGAGGCCGGCGAGGGCCAGGTGGCGCTTCAGCATGAGCTGCACGGCGCGGACGGTCATCCGCCTGCCCCCGGCGCCGCAGAGGACCGGGTCCCGGGGCCCCGCGCCCGGCGCAAACTCGTCCCTGAACCTCGCAAGGACGGCGCAGGCGACCCTTCCGAGCGGGCAGACCCGCTCCTTCCGGCCCTTCCCCGTGACCCTCGCCGTCCCCTCGCCGAGGTCGACGGAGCCGTAGTTTAGCCCGACCAGCTCGCTCACGCGCAGGCCGGCCCCGTAGAGGAGCTCCATCGCAAGGCGGTCGCGCCAGGCGGTGAAGGCGTCAGAGCCCCCGTTGCCAAGGATCCTCATCGGGCTCGCCAGGAGGGCCCTCGCCTGGTCCTCGGTCAGGAACTGGGGCAGCCGCTTCTCGAGCTTCGGGAGCGGCGCTCCCGAGAAGGGATTTCGCGCGAGGCGTCCCTCCTTCATCCAGAACCGGCAGAGGGCGCGCAGGCCCGACACATGGTTGTGGAGCGTCCGGCGCCCGAAGCGGCGCTGGGCCTCGATCACGAAGTCGCGGATCTCGCGCGGGCCGAGGGCCCCGATCCCGCCGGCCCAGAGCCCGGACGAGGCGAGCCACCGGTAGAAGTCCTCGAACGCCGCCTTGTAGTTGCGGACCGTATACGCGGAGCACCGCCGCTCGTGCAGCAGGTGCCCGCCGAACGGCGTCCACCAGGCCGCGACCACGTCGTCAGGCGGTGGCTGGGATCTTGGGGGCGCGGCCTTCGACATGGCGCATGAGACCGTCCGCGTGCCGGCGAAGCGCGCCCTCGCAGTCGAGGTCCCTCGACTGCGCGGCGGCGGCGATCTCAAAGAGCATCCTCCCGAGGGCCTCGTCACCGAGCCCCGCCGCCAGCCGGCCGACCTGCGCGGCGTCGGCGCCCGATTCGGCGACGAAGCCCGTCTTTCCCAGCTGCTTCCAGACCGACTCCGCGTACATGAGGGCGGGGAGCCTCGGCGGGAGCTCCTTGAAGAGCGGCTGGCGCGCCGCGCCCGGGCCCTTTTCCCTGGCCTTGATCTCCTCCCACTGCGTCAGGACCTGGGCGGAGGTCTCGAGCTTGCCGTCGCCGAAGACGTGCGGGTGGCGCCGAACGAGCTTCTCGTTAACCTCCCGGGCGACATCCTCCAGGTCGAACTTCCCCGACTCCTCTGCCAGCTGGGCGTGGAAGATCACCTGGATCAGGACGTCCCCCAGCTCCTCGCGCATGTGGGGCATGTCCTGGCGGTCGATCGTGTCCAGGAGCTCGCTGCATTCGTCGATGAGGCAGCGCGCCAGGCTCTGGTGGGTCTGCTCCTGGTCCCACGGGCATCCGCCCCGTCCCCGAAGGCGCGCGATGGTGTGACGCAGTTCGTCGATGGCGCTCATGGCCGAAGGATGGGGCCCTTTGGCGGGCGCTGACAAGGATTCTGGTCTGGTTTTCGCGCGCGGGGTGATGTTTCGTGATGGGCGTGCCAGACAAGCTGATCGAGATCATGGAATGGAAGCGCCGGGCTATCGCCCCCCGGGTGCGGAGCGTCTCCGAGCGCGAGCTCGCGCGGCTCGACGCCTCCACGCCCAAGCCGCCGCCGTTCCTCCCCGCCCTGCGCCGGGCCGACGGCAGCCTCGCCGTGATCGCGGAGATCAAGCGCCGCTCCCCTTCCGCCGGCGAGATCGCGACCGGCGCGTCGGCGGCCGACCGGGCGAGCATCTACCAGGAGGCCGGCGCCGACGCTCTCTCGGTCCTGACCGACGGCAATTTCTTCGGAGGGTCCCTGGAGGACCTGCGCGGGGTCGTTGCGCGGCTGCGCTCGTCCGCGGCCGCGCTGCCGTGCCTGCGCAAGGACTTCATGGTTGACGAGTATCAGATTCTGGAGGCTCGCGCGCACCGCGCAGACGCAATCCTGCTGATAGCTGCGGCGCTGAGCGACGCCGAGATGAAGCACTTTGCCCAGGCAGCACACGGGCTGGAATTGGATGTGCTGGTCGAGGTGCATACGGGTGAGGAACTCGACCGCGTTCTGGCTGCGCTGGGCGAGACAGGCGCGGACGCGATCGGCGTGAACAACCGCGACCTGAAGAGCTTCGCTGTGAGCCTCGAGACCTCGCTGGAGCTTGCGGACCGGATTCCGCCGAGCGTGGTGCGCGTGGCCGAGAGTGGGATTTCGACGGCGGAAGATATGGCGCGGTTGCGGGCGGCCGGCTTTGACGCATTCCTGATCGGCGAGAGCCTGATGCGGCAGACCGATCCGGGGGCGGCGCTGGCGGCATTGCTTGCGGGTACAGTGGCAACGCGATGAGTGTGTGGATCAAAATATGCGGGAACACTTCGCTCGCGGACGCGCGGCTGGCCGCGGACGCGGGGGCGCATGCAGTGGGGTTTGTGTTTGCGCCCAGTCCGCGGCACGTCACAGTGAGCGAGGTTGCCGCTATTGTGGCGCATCTGCCGGCAACGGTGGAGAAGATCGGCGTATTTGTCGATGCGGGATTCGAGGAGATCTATACCACCGTGCGCTTGTGCGGGCTGACCGGCGTGCAACTGCACTTTGAAGCCGCGGCGGGGCTGCCGGCGAAGATACACGAGCGGCTGGGATCTCAGTTGCGGATTCTACGCGTGGTCCATTTTGAAGCCGGGGCGGCAGCCCGGATTTCGGAGCAGATTGCGGAACACGCACGTAATCCGCATGTCGACGGCGTGTTGGTGGACTCGCGCACCGCCAAGGCTGTGGGTGGCACCGGCGTGGCTTTCAATTGGGCCGCGGCACGGAAGACTGCTTTCCGTGATGCAGGCGCGCTGAAACTGATCGCCGCGGGGGGGCTGAATCCGTCGAATGTGGCCAAGGCCATTGCCACGCTGAAGCCTTGGGGCGTGGATGTGGTTTCTGGAGTGGAGGCTGTGCCAGGGCGCAAGGACCCTGAAAAGGTTCGAGCGTTTGTGGCGAAAGCGAAGACCACGAAGACGCGGCTCGGACGCTGACTCCAAGCTGTTTGTGAGACTCTGGACGAAAGCATAATGCTCTATTGCGCATAATGCGCTATATGGCATAATATTTAAATGAGCTGGTCCGCATCCTTTCATCCGAAGTTCGGGCCCGAAGTCATTGAGCTGTCGAGAGCGGTGCGAGTTGAGCTTGTTGCGTCTCTCGCGCTGTTGAGGGGGTATGGACCAGCTTTGGGACGGCCCGACGTAGACACACTGAACGGCTCGCGTTACGCAAACATGAAAGAAATTCGTTTCAGAGCCGATGAAGGCGTCTGGCGGGTCGCCTTTGCTTTCGACCCTCGGCGCAATGCCGTTTTGCTCTGCGCAGGAGACAAATCGGGCGTAAGTGAATCGAAGTCTTACAAGCGGCTGATCGACAAGGCCGATATGCGGTACAAAGAACATCTCGAAAATCCTTAGTCAAGGGAGTAGCTGCGATGTATAGACCCATTCCTGTTGAAGAAATGATTGCTGCGTTGCCGTTGGATGAGCAAAAGGCCATTGCGAAAAGGGGAGCAGAGTTGGTGGCCAAGGTGAAGCGGCGCATGACGCTGGCCGAGCTGCGCAAGGGGCGCAAGATCAGCCAGGCGACGGTCGCACAGGCTCTGGGAATCGGCCAGATGCAGATCTCGCGTCTGGAAAAGCGCAAGGACCCGCGCCTTTCGACCGTGCAGCGCACTGTCGCGGCGATGGGAGGCCACCTGACTTTGATAGCGACCTTTCCGGATCAGGAGCCGGTCGTGCTTGTCTCTTCGCAACTCGGCGAAGAGACGACGCGCCGTGGGAAAAGCGCCTGAATTGGGGGCTTGCTTTCCCACATCTCAAGATCGAGATGTGGGGCACCCGGCACGGAGAGTTGATTCGGTGCATGGAATGGCTAGAATGGGATGATCCCGAGGTAGCCGCTATGCGCTTTTCCTGTCCGCGTGTCTTTCCGGTCTTTGTGTTCGTTGTCGGTTGTGCTGTCTCCTCGAGCGTCCGTACTGCAAGGGCGCAAACCGTGCATGTGGACGTGAGCGCGAGCAAGGCAATCCCCTTCGACCCGGACAAGGCGATGGGGACTTCAATGGATATTCTCCCTGCGAAGGGATTCAACACCGTCTTCTCAGAGCCGGTGGTGAAGGCTGGACTTTCGGCGGGGTGGGCACCGATCACGTACCGGCAGAACACGGAGCTGACCTACGATGCATGGCACTGGAATCCGAACGGGACATGGAGCGATGCGAAGCACGAGAGCGGGTATTTTGTGGGCAGCGCGGAGCCGTCGGGGTTTCTGCGCGAGTCGTATGGGTACAGGCTGCCCCACCGGGGGACGACGCGGAGCGATTCGGGGCAGGATGAGTTCTCGCGGATGACGGACGGGGATGCTGCGACTTACTGGAAGAGCAATCCTTATTTGACGAGCAGGTTTACGGGGCAGCCGGACTCGGCGCATCCGCAGTGGGTGGTGATG
>PMSP01000405.1 GCA_003168315.1 Opitutaceae bacterium | reverse complement strand
GGCATTTAACGAGGTACAGGGTCAAAAGCACGGGTAGCGCCGGCGCTGCATAGACGCGCGCCGGTCAGGATTTCCCACCTTTTGCCGATGGACGATGTGGCCCCAACCCCCCCGAAAAGCATCCCCCTCAAGGAGCGCGCCTGGCATGTGGTCCTCGCCGTCCTCCTATTGATCTATGGGGCCTATGGCCTGCAGCACGATGACCTCTACATCCCGGGCAAGCGCTCGAGGGGCGTGCACCTGCACGGGACCGCGGCCTGGATCATGTACGGCGCATTTGTCTGCGCCTCATTGAACCTGCTCGCGGTCGCCGTGGACCACTGCAGCACGGGCGAAGGCGAGAGGGGGTACCGGATGTGGGCCCGGGCGACCCAGGTCACCGGCTGGTCGCTCTTCGCCGCCGCGCTCCTCTTCGGCCTGTTCTACAGGGAGAGCCCCCACTGGTGACGTCCCTTGAGTTCCCATGCGCCTCATAGTGGTCGCGATCGGCCTCTTCCTGGTCTTCAGCGGGGTGACGACGCTCCTCAACCCGCGTCCGCTCCTTGTGGGCCACCAGAGGATGTCCTCCCTCTTTTTCAGGAGCAACGTGGTTGTCGAGCACGTCTCCAAGGAGGGGTCGATCGTGTACGGCGCCTGCTCCACGGCCCTGGGGATCGCGCTCGTCTACAGCGCCTTCCTGGGCGACATGAGGATAGCGCGCAAGGACCGCGACATTGCCCAGCGGATCCTGACCGTATCGCACGAGCTGATGAGACGCTACGGTCGCATCGAGGACTGCTTCAGGGGCCAGATCCTGGCGACCGCCGCCGAGCTGGGAGTCGACGCATACTACACGCCGTACCTGCTGGCGGCCTTCCTAGGGAAGGAAGAGCTCCGCAAATCCGAGAACCAGACCCCAGGGACGGACTGGAAGGAGGTGGAGCAGAGGGTCGACCGCATCTACGTGGGCCTTCCGCACGAGGGGCTCAGCCACGGCGACTTTCACCCCAGCTGGACGGGGATCGCCGGAGTCTGACGGCTACGATTTCCCGTGGCACCAGTGCCAGGGCTCGTAGGCGATTCCGTGAATGTTGCCGCGAGGGTACGACATCCGGAACCCGAATTCGTGGGCGTGCGCCCCGAGCCATAGAAACGCAGAGGTAAGCGCGAACCCCTCGGTCAGGGGCGGTTCGTCGGGGACGGCGATGTCAATCGCGCAGCCGGTGTGGTGCTCGCTGTAGCCCGGCGCCGCGATCACCCGCAGTATCGAGTCGATCGTCTCCCCGGCTGAGAGCTTCGCCTGGATGATCTCCGCCTGCCGCTCGACGCTTCGGAAACCGGAGATCGCAAGGAGCGTGATCCCTGCGTTGGAAGCGGCGTCCCTCATCGATCGCCAGGCAGCAGCGGCAGAAGGCGCAAGCTGGATTTCGCGGCCGCCGGGACCGCCGCCGATCGACACCAGCTCGGCCTCCTCGGCCTGCAGCGGGAGGCCGCGCCTTGACCCGTAGTCGTCCGGTATTCCGAGTGCAACTGTCACAAAGACAGTACGTCGGGGCCCATGTGCTCGACCTGTTGCCTTGTCATGAAGACTCTATGATACGCATCCGCTCTTCATTGCTCAGAAATCCCCCGAACGGGACAATTTGACGAATGCGATCACCCTCGTGCGATTTCTCGAGAAGCATACCGCGCAATTGGGCCCAAGGAAGATCGAGCAACTTTTCCCACTCCTCACGCAGATGGATGTTTGTTTGTTTCGCCACCTGACTTCGCGCTCTTTCCATCATCTTCGGGTTCTCGTCAATCCTTGCGACACACGCAGTCACGAGCCGAAGAATCCGTCGGTCGATGTCCTCGTGGGATAACGTAGGCGCACCCTTCACAGTGCGACGAACCTTACATTACCCGCCGTGCTCGGCAAGCCAGCGCTCGGCGTCGATCGCCGCCTGGCAGCCCATCCCGGCGGCGGTGATCGCCTGGCGGTAGACATGGTCCGCGCAGTCGCCTGCGACGTAGACCCCGGGAACCTTGGTCCGGACCTGCGACCCATGGGCCGGCACGAAGTAGCCATTCTTGTCCACATCGAGCGCCGAGGCGAACGGCCCGGAATTCGGGACGTGCCCGATCGCGACGAAGACGCCCTTGACCGGCAGCACCGACTCGACGCCGGTCCTGACATGCTTCACCTTGAGCCCGCTGACGGCGCCCTCCGGGACCCCGAGCACCTCGAGCGGCGCAGTGTCCCAGACCATGTGGATCTTCTCATGCGACGTGGCCCGGTCCGACATGATCTTCGAGGCGCGCAGCGAATCGCGCCGGTGGATGAAGTACACCTTGCTCGCGAACCGCGTGAGGAAGAGGGCCTCCTCGGCCGCGCTGTCCCCGCCGCCGATGACGGCCACGTCCATCTTCTTGTAAAAGGCCCCATCGCACGTGGCGCAGGTCGTGACGCCCTTGCCGCCGTAGAGCTCCTTCTCGCCGGGCATGCCGGTCATCCTGGGGGACGCCCCGGTTGCGATGATCACCGTCTTCGCGAAGATCGTCCGGTCGCCGCAGACGAGCTTCCGGGGCATCGAGGAAAAATCAACCGACTGCACCAGCGTCTGCTCGAAGCGGGTGCCGAACCTGGCTGCCTGCTTCCGAAGGCTGTCCATCAGGTGGAACCCGTCGACCCCGTTGGGGAAGCCGGGGAAGTTCTCGACCTCGCTCGTCGTCGTCAGCTGGCCGCCCGGCAGGGGCCCCTCGATGACGAGCGGCCTCAGGTTCGCCCGGGCCGTGTAGACCGCGGCGGTGAGGCCGGCGCAGCCGGTCCCGATGATGACGACATTCTCGACGGTTTGATAGGGCATGGGTGAGGGTGGCACAGACACAGAGATGCAGACTTCGCACAGTGCAACTCCGGAGATGTAACCGGATGGAAGGGATCTCCCGTTAGCTTCTCAAGGGCCGATGTTTGCCCTACCAGCCCTGGAGGCGCTTGATCTTCAGCTCCTGGTAGAGGTTCGGCGAGAGCTCCTGCAGGAACCGACTGGGGGTCAGCATCATCCCCCCGGGCCCGGGCCGGGAGGCGATCTTCGGAAAGCTGAGGTAGAGCTCGTTCCTCGCACGGGTGACGGCGACATAGAAGAGGCGCCTCTCCTCCTCGACGTCCCCCGCCTCGATCGAGCGCCGGCCGGGGAACTGCCCGTCCGCCAGCCCGATCACGAAGACGACATCGTACTCGAGGCCCTTGGCCTGGTGGACGGTCGTCAGCTTGACGGCGTCGGTATCGGGGTCGACGTGCCGGTCGCTGGTCTCGCTGTTGAGGAGGAGGATCTGCGCCAGGAAGTCCTGCGTCTCCTCGAACCTCTGGGCGAAGCCAACGAGCGCGCCCAGCTCCTCCAGCCGGTCGGTGTAGTCCCCGTAGGCGCCCTTCAGGTAGTCGCCGTACCAGCCGTCGATCGCTGTCTTCACGGCGTCGGCCGGCTTTCCGTCCTGCATGGCCCCGGACACCTGCTTCAGGGACGCGACCAGAGACTCCCAGTCGCCGCGCGCGTCCCTGGCCACCTTTGAGCGGACATCCTCCGCCGCCAGGGCGTCGATGAAGTTCTTCTGGAAATCGCGGGCGTGGGTCCGGGCCGCGGCGTGGATCTTCTGGGCCCCCTTCTCGCCGACCTTGGGGAGGAGGACCGCGATCCGCGCCCAGGCCTGCTCGTCCGCGGGGTTGTAGACGAAGCGCAGGAGGGCGACCAGGTCCCGGATGTGCTGGCGCTCGAAGAACTTCACGCCGCTCGTGATGTGGTAGGGGATTCCGGCCCGGGCGAGCGCGATCTGCGTCTCGACGGCGATGAAGTGCGAGCGGTAGAGGACGGCGATGCTGCTCAGGGAGACGCCCTCGTCCTCGTGGAGCGAGCGCACCCGCTTCACGATGAATTCCGCCTGCTCCCGGTCGTCCATCGCCTGGACGACGTAGGGCTTCTCCATGTGGCCGCGCGCGGCCCGGAGCTCCTTGTCGAAGTGCCGGCCCTTCGGCTGCGCCATCAGGACCCCGTTCGCGAGGTTGAGGATCTCGGGCGTCGAGCGGTAGTTCGTCTCGATCCGGTGGATCACCGTCCCCGGGTGGCGGTCGGGGAACGACATGATGTTCTCGAAGTTCGCGCCGCGCCACGAGTAGATGCACTGCGCGTCGTCGCCGACCGCCATGACGCGGTGGTGCGATCCGATCGTGTCGACGATCTGGGCCTGGAGGGTGTTCGTGTCCTGGTACTCGTNNGCTCCCGCTTTTTCGCCTCGTAGGCCTTCGCAAACGCCGGGAGGCGGTCCCGGATGTCCGAATAGTGCGGGAAATGCTTCTCAACCGTCGCCTCGACATCGAGCTGGATGTTGCGCGCGAGCGAGATGATCCCGAAGAGCGGGCCCGCCCTGGGGTGCGTCTTGTCCTTGAAGAACGACTTGTCATGGGAGTCGACGACCTGCTTCAGGAGGCGCTCCGCCTCCTCGGCGTCCAGGATCG
>PMSP01000171.1 GCA_003168315.1 Opitutaceae bacterium | reverse complement strand
GGCGATCACGTCACTTCCCCTGACTCGCATGGCTTCCCGTGAGGGGGATGACCTCAAAGGTCACCAGGCCGGAGGAGACCGCCGGCTCGGCAGCGGCGAAGCGCCCCGCCTCGTCGCGGTCCTTGGCGCGCATCAGGACGCTGGAAAACTCCTTCGCATTCCCGTCCGGGGTCTGCAGGATCATGATTATCTTGCCCGCCTTCAGCTGCTCCTCAAGCGACTGGCGATGACGGCTCATCGCATCGAGCTGATCCGGTGACCACTGCGACTTGTCCCTGAAGGGAGGAAGGCTGCTGAAGACAATCTCGTAGACCTCCCTCGTCGGATCGGCGCCGAACCTCTCCGCGGACACCCCACTCTCCGGCGCGGTCGCCTCGAAGACGTATTGGAGTCCCTGGGTGAAGGCTTCTGCCTTTTCACCCACATGGCGCATGTTCTCGATGTTAAGGAACCGGTATCCGCCCTTGAAGTATTTCCGCGCGGAGAGGCGTTGGTCGAACAGGAGAATGCTGTTGTGGTAGCTGGGCGGCTCGAACTCGCCGGTCGAAAGGAAGACCCTAGCGTCCACCGTCTCGCCCGACCTGGCAAATTCGTCCTCGTACTGCCAGAGCTCGCTGACAAACGGGCTGGCGGCCACGTAGCCCTTTAAGAGGTGCGGCCTGGTGAAAAGCGCATACAGGGCAAACAGGCCGCCCGACGAGCACCCGACGAGCATGCGGTGCCCGGGATCAGCCCTGTATTCCCGTTCCAGGAATGGGATCGCGACCGTCTCGATCATGTCTAGAAACCGGTCCGCCTGGCCGCCGCCGGCAGAGTTCCCCGCCCTGCCCACCAGGAGCGCCATTGGCATCAGGTCGTCCATCCTCAGGCGTTCATAATCAGGATTATCGCCCGCGTACCCGAGGCCGACAACGATCGCCTCGGGCACCGTTCGGTCATAGCTCAAGTTGGAGTAGGTCGCGAGGACGAGGGGGAAGTCGTAATAGCCGTCAGTCACGAAAACCACCGGGTATTTTTTCGTGGGGTTCGCCTTGAAGGACGCCGGCAGGCCAATGTGCAGCTGGTATTGGCGGTCGGGACGCGTCCGCGGGAGCACGCGGATCTCGGTGTCCCTGAGAATCTGCGGCGGATATGCTCTTGAGGCGGAGTCAGTCCCTCCCTCGGCGACGATCCCTCCGGCCATCGATACGCAGGCCAGGCAGAGTCCCAAGGCCTTGATCGCACGCATTCCCGTCACTGTCAGCGCACGCTCCGATGTGTCAACAGGCGACGGGTCGGTCCGAACCTGCTGCGTTCACTGGCACGCGGATCCAGGCGAGCCTAGCGCACCTGCGCGCGGATCCAGTCGGCCTCCATGGGACCGAGGTCGCCGGGATTGAGAGAATCGAGCACTTCCTTGGCGTCGGACTTGCGCCCGACGCTCGCCAGGGCGGACCCGTAGGCGAAGGCCACTGCAGGCGATGTTTTCCAGGCGCTCGACACCGGCTCGATGAGAGCCATCGCCCGGGAGCCCTGCCCTGAGCGGGCGAGCACGAAAACGTAGGTGGAACGATAGACGACATTCGTCGGCTCGCTGGTGAAGTTGTCCTCGGCGATGCTCTCGTTGCGCGTTTGGCTTCCCATGTCGGTCAGGGCTGCAAAGTAGGCAAAGTTGTTGGCTATCCTCCGGTCGTCGGGCCGCATCGCGTTGAGCCTACTGAACGCCCGGTATTGCCCGACAGCGTCGCGCTGCACCTGGTAAAGACGGGCCAGGGAACCCAGCGCCTGGTAAGCCAGGTCGGGCCGATCGGCCGCGGCCCAGAGGAGCGTCGCAGCCTCCGTGGGATAGCCCCACGCGACCAGCGAGTCGCCCGCGAAGAGGGCGTGCGCCGGGCTCGCCGAGCCATCTGCGTTCAGGCTCTGCCAAAGCGCGTCCGCCTTGGGCCCATCGCCCAACTGCCGGGCCGCCAACATCCCGTAGGCCCAGCCGACGAATCCCAGGTCATGGCCCCAGTCCCCGCGGCCGACCCAGTCCTGCAGGTCCGCCCACCGGCGGGTGGCCCGCAGGGCCGCGGCGATGCCGACGACAACCGGCGGCTTGCGCGAGGAAGCAGGATCGAGCGACTCGCCCCAGCGGACGGCCTCGGCGCCCTGGCCGATCTGGGTGAGCCACCCGAGAAGCTGGGCGGCCTGCGTCGGGCTTGAGCGGCTCCTCTCCTCAAGGGGAGCGAGAACCGCCTGGTAGCGCTCGGGGTCGAACTCCGCGAACGCCTGGAGACAGACCGGGATGTCGCCGAGCGTGCAGCGCGGGTGATTGCGCAGGCTCTCCGCCCAACGGGCGGCCGCGTCGCGGTCGCGGTGGGCCACCGCGTCAGCCAGGAGCGCGCGAAGCGCCTCGACGCCCCAGCTGGGATCGGGGGCCCATTTGGCAAGCAGGGCCTGCCCCGCCGTCCGGTCGGGGGCGGCGCCCGTCTGAAGGGAGGCAATCCCAAGGGGGATCTCGTCGATCGCCACCGAGCGGGCGTGAGCGTCGGTGTCCACCCGGAGGGCCTCCTGGAACCGGTCGCGAGCGTCCGCAAAATGCCCGCTGCGCCGGGAGACCTCGCCGGCCAGCCGCAGCGCCCGCGGTGACTCCCTAGCCGTCGCCGGGTCGAGGTGCGCCTCGGCCTCGTGGACCTGCTCGTCGTCGTCCGAGAGAATCGCGGCGTCGCCCCAGGCGAGCACGTCGTCGGCCTGGTAGCGGCTGGCGACCGCCGCCTTTCTCGCGTATTCGACGGAGGCCGCGCGATTTCCCCTTTTCCATGCGAGCTCCGACGCGAGACGCCACGACGCCGGCAATTCCGGCTCGTTCGTGATCGCCTCCTGGATGGCAATTGCGGCCCTGTCGAGCCGGCCGGCGTCGAGCCACTGGCGGCCGATGCGTGTCGCGTTCGTCCGGGCCCACTGGTGGTAGCCCCAGAATCCCAGCCCGGCCGCGACGACGAGGACTGGTACCCCGATAAGGAGCGACTTCTTCAGCGCCGGCCGCGCGTCCAAAAGATCAAGGAAGGCCCACAGGCGCTCGCGGCCGTCGCGGGCCATGAACTGTCTCAGGCGGGCGGCCCTCCTCGGGCGCGGGGCTTCCTGGTCGGGCGATTCGGGAGGGGTCGGCATCGGGAAGTGTCAGAGGCCCAGGGGCTCGAGGTTCGAGAGAAACTGCCGGAGGGCCGGCTGCGAAGCAATCTCCCGCCACGGCCGGTTGCTCGAGATACGGATGAACAGCTGGTCCTCCGATTTGCCGAACCCGTAGCGCCAGGCGAGCCCGAGGAGCCGCGCGGCCGAGTACGGGTCGACAAAGGTCAGCGGGCGTCCGCCGTAGAGGTGCCAGAACCACACGTGGGTCTCGAACCCGCTGCGGGCAAATAGCCGGCATTCCGCCGGGGTCAGCATCCGGCCCCCGATCCCCAGCACCTCGCGCTCGCTCGGCACGGGCTCGGCCAACCACCCTGTGCCGGGCCAGCAGGCGTCGGGGGTGTGCGCGTCGACCAGGCTGACGGGCGCCTGCCCCGGCCGCCAGTACGCGAGGTAGAGGGTCAGGCGGGCGCTTTCAGGGGAGGGCCCGGCCGAATACACGCGCTCGATCAGGGCGTGCGTGTGGAGCACGTCGCCGTATTGATCCAAATCCGGCGTCGTCACAGCGGTCCAGCCCGGCGGCGTCTCGGGGAGGAGCGCCGCCAAGTCCGGAACCCTGCCGGCGGACGCCCCGGGCGGCCGGT
>PMSP01000308.1 GCA_003168315.1 Opitutaceae bacterium | reverse complement strand
CACAAAGGCCTACAGGATTTGGGACAGCCCGTCCTCCCGGCTCACATCGCCCTTCCTGGAGGTTGCCGCCGGCCTTTTCCCCAGGGAATCCACTGCGCGACGCGCGATCGCCGGACGGGCCTCCTCGAGGTACCGCGACTTCTACGCACTCCGGGACGTGGGCTTCTCAATCCGGAGGGGCGACGCGACCGGGATCATCGGGCGCAACGGCTCAGGGAAAAGCACGCTCCTGCAGCTGATCGCGGGCACCCTCATGCCGACCTCGGGAACCGTGCGGACCACGGGCCGCGTTTCGGCACTCCTCGAACTCGGCAGCGGCTTCAACCCGGACTTCACGGGCAGGGAGAACGTCTTCGTGAACGGCGCCATCTACGGCTTCACCCACTCCGAGATGGAGGCACGGATGGACGAGATCGCGTCCTTCGCGGACATTGGGGACTTCATCGAGCAGCCCGTCAAAACCTACTCGTCCGGCATGATGATGCGCCTCGCGTTCGCCGTGGCCGTGAACGTGCAGCCGGACGTCCTCATCATCGACGAGGCGCTGGCCGTCGGCGACGTCTTCTTCTCCCAGAAATGCTTCCAGAGGATCCGCGAGATCGTCCATCGGGGCGCGACCCTGATATTCGTCTCCCATGACATGGGGGCGGTGCAGTCGCTCTGCGACCGCGCCCTCCTCTTGAGCCACGGAAACCTGCTCTTTGACGGCGCGCCTGAGGACTGCGTCAGCAGGTACTTCAACCTCCATTCGCCGCCCGCGAAGCCTGGCGAGTCCGTCGCAGGGATGCATCCGCCCGTCAATCCGGAGGTCCGGAATGCAATCCGCTCGCTTGACGTACTGTCCTCGGCCAAGTCGAGGCACGGCGATCGGGCGCTCGAGATAGCCGCCGCGGTCATCGTCGACGGGCACGGCGCGGCCACGTGGGACTTTGAGATGATGCACCGCGCCTGCGTGCGCGTCCTTTTTGTCGCAAACGCCGACGTGCGCCGTCCCTCGGCGGGGATCCAGATCCATGACCGGATGGGCAACCTTGTCTTTGCGGCGGGCACTCCCCAGCTGCGGTTCCCCCTGCCGGCGCTCTCAAAGGGACAGGAGATCGTGCTCGAGTTCCGGATAACTCTCAGCCTTCAGCCGGGGGCCTACACGCTGTCGCTCGATGCCGCGGAATTCGACGAGGAGAACCCGAATGTCGGGGTGTTCTTCGACCGGGTCGGCGGCCTCGGTCCCTTGAACGTGGCGATCCATGCGGGGGGCGCCCTTCCCTTCTACGGGATCGCCCAGCTGCCGATGGATATCAGCTATCTCTGAACATGGCCGACCTTGACGAACGGGCCTGCTGGTGCGGCCACTCTGACCTCGAGGCCTTCTCGCCCGACTACCGGGTCTGCCGCGCGTGCGGGACCTTGGTCAGCCGGGCCCGGCACTCGCCGGAAATCTACGGCAAGGACTATTGGACCGAGCGGCAGACGGCCCACCACGGCCTCCCCGACATACGGCAACGGGCGCGGCTCGACCTGCCGGAAAGGTGCGCGCATTGGCTCGCCCGCCTTCTCCCCCTCAAGCTCCCGCCCGCGCGAATCCTGGAGGTGGGCTGCGCCCATGGCGCCTATGTGGCGCTGCTGGGCTGGGCCGGTTATGACGCTGTCGGCACCGAAATGAGCCCCTGGGTGGCCCAGTTCGCCGATGAGACATTCGGTGTCAAGGTCCTCGCCGGGCCCATCGAGAAGCAGGACTTCGAGGCGGGAAGCTTTGACGTGATTGTCCTTAACGACGTTCTGGAGCACCTGCCCGCTCCCGTCGACACCCTCGCCCACTGTTCCCGCCTTCTTTCAAAGGACGGCTTCTTTGTCATCCAGACTCCCGAGTACAAGGAGCACCTTACCTATGAGCAATTGAAGGCGTCCAACGATCTGTTTCTGAAGCACATGGACAGGAACAACGAGGAGCATCTCTACTTGTTCAGCCGGCGGTCGGCTGGTGCGTTCTTTGGACGGCTCGGATTTCCCAACCTCGATTTCTCGAATCCTGTCTATGCCTACGACATGTCATTTGTCGCCAGCCGGGCAAAACTGCCGGTGTCCGACGACGCGGCCGTCTCAGCGGCCCTGTCAAGCCGGCCGATGGGTCGCCTCGTCCAGGCGCTCCTCGACAAGGCGCTTGAGTCAGCCGACCGCCTGTGGGCAATCCGGCGGCTGCAAGACACAGCCGGCCGCGGGAATCCCTAGCGCCGCGCAATAATTCATGCATGCCTCAATACCCTCTGACAGGAAGGCCACAGAATACNNCCATGCCTCCTCAAGACGCCGATAGTCAAGACCCCAAGACCTACCTGGCCGAGGACCGGACATTCCTCGCGTGGATCCGAACCTGCATCGCGGTCATCAGCCTCGGGTTCGTGATCGCCCGTTTCGGTGTCTGGCTTCGCGAGCTCTCCACGCGGATCGACCCGAAGGCAGACACCCCGCACAGCACCGGTTTCTCCCTCGCCGTCGGAGTGGCCATGATGGCGCTCGGGAGCGCGCTCACTCTCCTGGCCGCATGGCGCTACCACGCCATCAACCGCGCGATCGAAAAGGGGCAGTATGAGGTTGCTAAGGGGCTGGTGGTCGTCGTCACGGTCTCCGTTTCGCTCCTGGGGGCCGTCATGATCGGCTACCTGATTTTCTCGGAAAACCGCTTTTGACCGCGGAGGGATTAAGCCCGCTGCCATATTTTAGGGTCGCTTTTGTCAAATTAACTGCTGTGTTTTTTTGACAAACAATCGTGCTAAAACGTTCACAAAGCATTGATGACAAGATTGTACGATCTATAAATGCCAGAGCAGATGCTTCCGTATTTTCAATTAAGGACTTTATAGCCCATCCCCCGAGATTACTTGGTTTCAGCGTCGCCGACTAGGAGGTCGTCCGCCGGACGGATACCGAAGGATCCGCGGCTTCCGCGGACAGCCCGCCCAAGCCTCTTGGTGACGTGATCGCCATTAACGAGAGTTTGATCAAGGATCACCTCAACAAAATCGTCGTAACGACCGTGGAAGAGACGCTGAACGCCTTTCTGGATGCCGAAGCAGACCAGCTTTGCGGCGCTAAGCGATACGAGCATTCGCCGGATCGGGTGGACACCCGGGCCGGCCATTTCGAGCGCCAGCTGCATCCCAAGGCGGGCGAAGTGACGCTTAAGATGCCAAGTTTCGGAATCTCCCATTTGAGAGCGCGATCGTGGAGCGACACCGGCGTCGGGAGATCAGCGTCGGGCCTAACATTGGATCTCACGGTGTCGGTACTTCGTACACCTCTGCCAAGGCCACGCCCGTCGTACTGTCAACGCCTGAGATCTGCACGGTGTAGGCGCCCGCAGGAAGATTGACGATGCCGGCGCTGTCGGCACTGCCTGAAGGAAGGGCAAAGGCTCCCACCGAGGCCGCTGTGCTTGCAATAAGGGAGGGATTGGCACTGGTACCCCAACCCGAGTTCGAGGCGATGACCATGCTGGCATTGTTAAAGACCGAGAGGCTCGGCTGGGCCAAAACCCCGCTCAC
>PMSP01000233.1 GCA_003168315.1 Opitutaceae bacterium | reverse complement strand
CCAAGGCGGCCACCGCGTCCGTCATCGGCTTCGGCGGCATGTTCGGGGCCGTCGCTGGCATCGTCGCGGACTGGAGGCTTGGCCAGGTGCTGACGACGAGCGGTCCCAAGGGGTATCTCTTCGCTTTCCTGATCGCGGGGTCCGCCTATCTCTTCTTCCTTGGCGTGATCCAGGTCCTCATGCCCGACATGACCCCGCTCGACGAAAACCTGAAGCACGCCAAGGGCTATCCATGAAGACGCAATCCTACCTCGACGATTTGTTCGGGCTGAGCGGCCGGGTGGCCGTCGTCATCGGGGGCACGGGCGAGCTCTGCGGGGCGATCGCCGAGGGCCTCGCCGCGGCCGGAGCGGAGGTCGTCCTCGTGGGCAGGAATGCCGGCAAGGCCAGTGCCCGCCTGGGCCGGATCGAGGCCGGGGGCGGCCGCGGCTGGTTCCAGGCCGCCGAGGCGACGAGCAAGCGGGATCTCGCCGCCCTCCTCGACGCGGTCATCGGCAGGTCGGGCCGGGTCGACGTGGTCGTGAACGGCGCCGGCGTGAACTCGGCCACGCCCTTCCTCGAGATCCCGGAGGAGGAATTCGAGCGCATCGTGCGGGTGAACCTGGGCTCCGTGTTCCTCAGCTGCCAGGTGTTCGGCAGGCACATGGTCGAGAGCGGCCAGGGCGGATCCATCATCAACATCGGCTCGATGTCGGGACTCGTCCCCCTGTCGCGGGTCTTCACCTACTCGGCGACCAAGGCCGCCGTCCACAACATCTCGAAGAACCTCGCGCGCGAATGGGCGCCGCACCGGGTGCGGGTGAACACACTGGTCCCGGGGTTCTTCCCCGCCGAGCAGAACCGAAAGGTCCTGACGCCCGAGCGCGTCGCCAGCATCATGGGCCACACGCCCATGGGCCGCTTCGGCGATGCCCGGGAGCTTGTCGCGGCGGCGATCCTCCTGGCGGGGGACGGCGCGGCCTCCTTCATCACCGGTGCGGAGCTGGCCGTCGACGGCGGCTTCAATGCGATGAGCATATAGGCCCCGCGCGATGAGGCCGATCAACCGCTTCCTCATCCAGAACGGGCTCCCGATATCGCGGAACCCGTGCGTCAGCCCCGACTTCTGCCTCGACTGGCCGTCCCTCGCGAAAAGGCTCTCGGGCGGCTCGACGGGGAATGTCGTCCGGCATCCCAAGTCCGGTTTTGACACGGCCGCGGGATCCTGGGCGCTCCTCGAGGACATCGAGAGCGGCGACTGCGCGTGGCGCCTTGAGTCTGCGGGCGCGGCGGCCCCGGCAGCGGTCCTCTCGGAGGGGGTGCCCGCGGGGAGGGGGATCGCCTGCTTTCCGGCGACCTGGGAAAACCTGCTGCGCCTGAAGAACCTGGTCCAGGAGCACGACGCGGGCTCGACGATCTTTCCGTCGGCCGCGGGCGACCTCGGCGGCAGCACACTCGGCATCGGGGCCCGCTTCACGACGCTCCACTGGCCCGCCGTCGAGTGGGCGATGAGCGCCCTGGAGCTGGGGATGACGGCGAACCAGAACAGCATCCCCCGCGAGCTCGTCTACGACGTCGACGCCATGCTCGAGGGCCGGCTCGGCACGGTTGCGTTCCCGTTCATCGGGACGAGCGTGCCCGAGGGCCACCAGGGACAGAGCGTCCAGGGGATGAGCCACGGGTGCGTGCTGTCCAAGCTGAGGACGGGCTTCCACCGGCGCCGGATCGCGTGGGGCTTCAACGCGGACCACCAGCCGGTGGGCGGCGCATTCGACTCCCGCGAGGACGCGCTCGTGGACGGATGCCTCCTCGCAAGCTACATCACCTTCGACCTGTCGCCCGAGCTGGCGAGGAACGCTCCCGCGATGCTGGGCGAGATTGACCCGGCCCTGGTGGACAGGGTGCGGGCGCGGGTAGCCGCCGCCGGCGTGGCCCTGGAGGACGCGGCGTTCGGCGGGCTCATGTGCACCGTCTGGCCCGCCGTGGAGAAGATGAGGCGTCGCGACGGGAAGTACCGCGAGGCCCGGCAGAAGGCCTTCACGACGGAAGCCGGCCGGCGCTACTTCCGCGAGCTCTCGATAGACGAGCTCCCCGGGCTCACCGCCCCCGGGACGACCGCCGTCATGCTGGCGCTCTGCGAGGCGCTCGGGATGCCGGTCAACTTCATCGCGCCGGCGTTTGGCTTCCAGAAGAACACGCCGTACCCCGACAATGCGGCCCTGCGCTCCCTGATCGAGGGGCAATGGGCCGTCGCCCGGGGCTTCGGAACCAGCATCGGCTTCCACTCGGGCTCGGGCAAGTCGGCCGAGAACTACCGCGCGATGGGCGACGTGACGGGGGGCCGGCTCGAGATAAAGACAAGCGGGCGCTACACCTACGAGATGGGAGTCGCCCTGTCGGCCTCGGGGAACTCCGCCGACCAGGCGCTCTGGGTCGACTGGTACCGGTTCACGGCCGACCTGGCGGTCCTGGGCGCCTTCAGCGCCGACCCCACGGAGAGCCGCATGGCGCGCAGCTTCATCTCCGAGTCCCTCGCCAGGGCCGGGAGGGACGCCGACGTGTTCGGGTCCGCGGCGTCCTGCCGCGCGGCCGTGGGGGCGCTGGATCCGAGCCCCGACCACGTCTTCTTCTTTGAGTACAACTTCCTCTTCGTCCTGGCGGCTGGCGGCAGGGCCGCCAAGGCGGCGCTTGGCGACCACACGGCGGCGGGCTACAGGCAGCGCGCCCGCTTCTACGCCGTAAGCCCCGAGGCGCGGCTCCTCTACGCCAAGGGGGTCGCCCGCTACATCGTCTTCCTTGCCGAGCACACGGGCCTCGTCTTCGCCGAGCGGTGCGCCGCGGTCCGCAGGCTCCTCGCCCGCATCACCTCCCACGACGAGTTCCTGTCCGAAATTTCAAAATGAGACCCTTCATCCACGACGAGTTCCTCCTGCAAACCGACGCGGCGCGCGAGCTGTACCACCGCTATGCCGAGGGGCAGCCGATCTACGACTACCACTGCCATTTATCCCAGCGCCAGATCGAGTCGAACCACCAGTTCGCGGACCTCTCCGAGATCTGGCTCGAGGGCGACCACTACAAGTGGCGGGCGATGCGCGCGAACGGCGTCGACGAGCGCTTCTGCACCGGGGACGCGCCGCCCCGGGAAAAATTCGAGGCCTGGGTCGCCACGGTCCCCCACGCGCTCGGGAACCCGCTCTACCAGTGGTCCCACCTTGAGCTCAGGCGCTACTTCGGGATCGGGGAGATGATCTCGACGGCCACGGCGGACGCGATCTGGGAGAAGGCGGACGCCAGGCTGCCGTCGCTGCGCGTCCACGACATCCTCGCCTCGAAGAAGGTCGCGCTTGTCTGCACGACGGACGACCCCGCCGACTCGCTCGAGGTCCATGAGCGGATACGCAAGTCGGGACTCGGGACCCGCGTCTACCCGACCTACCGCCCCGACAATGCGCTCGGCGTCGCGAACCCGGGGCTGTTCAATCCCTGGCTGGAGCGCCTGGGCGGCGCCGCCGGCATCCCGGTCAGGACCCTCGACGACCTCCTGGGCGCGCTCAAGAGGCGGCACGACGACTTCCACGCGCTCGGGGCGCGCCTCTCCGACCACGGCATGGAGTGCGCGCTCGCGGAGCCGTGCACGCATGCCCATGCCGAGTCCGTCTTCAAGGCCGCGAGGGGAGGGCGCGCGGCGACCCCCGGGGACGCCGCGGCGTACGGCTCCTACCTCATGCTTGGGTTCGGTCGCTGGGACGCCCGGCGCGGATGGACGAAGCAGCTTCACCTGGGCGCGTTCAGGAGCGCGAACACGCGCCTCCTCAACCGGCTCGGCTCCGACTCGGGTTTCGACTCGATAGGCGACTTCCCGCAGGTGCGGGCGCTCGGCCGCTACATGGACGCCCTGGACGTGACGGGCGAATTGCCACGCATGGTCCTCTACAACCTCAACCCCGCCGACAACTACGCGTTCGCGACCATGGCCGGCAACTTCCAGGACGGGAGCGTCCCGGGCAAGATCCAGTTCGGCAGCGGCTGGTGGTTCCTGGACCAGAAGGAGGCGATGGAGTGGCAGCTCGGCGCGCTCGCCAGCATCGGGCTCCTCGGGCGTTTTGTCGGCATGCTCTCGGACTCGCGCAATTTCCTCTGCTACACCCGTCACGAGTACTTCCGCCGGGTGCTCTGCAACCTGCTCGGCGCCCAGATGGAGAGGGGTGAGCTCCCGTCCGACATGGCCCTGGTCGGCGGGATGGTGCGCCGGATCGCCTTCGAGAATGCGCGGGCGTACTTCGGGCTCGAGATCGACCCCTCCTTCGGCTGACCGCCGGTCAGGCGAACGCCTTGGCGATCATCTCGGAAGCCCACGGAGGCGGCCGCACGGGGCGGCCCTGCCGGTCGACGAACGCGTGGACCGAGGTCCCCGTGGCCAGGAGCTCGTCGCCCCTCTTGACCTCGTAGTCGAGGCGGATCCTCAGGAGGGGCCGCTCGGTGACCGTCGTCAGTATCGCAAGCGTGTCGTCGTAGACCGCGGGCCGGATGAACTTGGCCGACACTTCGAGCACCGGCAGCCGGAAGCCCTCCTCCTCCAGCTTCCGGTAGGGGACGCCGATCTCCTTCAGGAGCGTCGTCCGGCCGACCTCGAACCACGGAAGGTAGTTCGCATGGTAGACGATGCCCATCATGTCGGTCTCGGCGTAGCGGACCGTCACCTCCACCCTGGAACTGATCATGCAGGCTCCTCGGCCCTCGCGAAGAGTGTGGACGCGTTCTCCTCCCAGCAGTTGCGCGCGGCCCAGACGCGGCCGGCGTCGCCGAGCCGCCTGCGGAGGGGAAGGTCATGGATAAGCTTCTCGAACGCGGCCGCGAGCTCCGCCGGGCGCTCCGGGGTCACGAGCAGGCCGGTCACGCCGTCGCGCACGGCCTCCGGGACGCCGCCGATCTTGTGGGCCACGATCGGCAGGGCGTGCGCCGCCGCCTCGAGGTAGACGAGGCCGAACCCCTCGACGCTCTGGCCATGGCTGACGCTCGTCAGGGCGAAGATGTCGGACCTGTCGTACACCTCGGCCAGCTCCGCGTCGGGTATGTTTCCAAAGAAGCGCACCGTGAGCGCGGTGTCCTCCGCGGCCTGGGCGCGCAGCTTGTCCTCGTAGTTGCCCTTGTTGCGCCCCCCGACGATCCAGTACTCGATCCGGTTGCGAACCTCGTCCGGGAGCATCTGGAGGGCCTTGAGCGTGATCAGCTGGCCCTTGCGGGGATGGAGCCTTCCGACGGTGAGGATCACGATCTTGTCCTTCGCGCGCGCGGCGCGCTCGGGCACCACGGCGAAGTCCGTGCGCAGGGCGCCCGGGGTGAGGAAAATCTTGTCGGCTGCGTGGGGGAAGCGCTCGAGAAGCAGCTCCTGGGTGTAGGTCGTCAGCGTGCTGACCCTTGTCGCGTGCCGGATCAGCCTGCCGGCGAGCCAGCGACGCAGCG
Source organism: Opitutaceae bacterium (assembly GCA_003168315.1). GTDB lineage: Bacteria > Verrucomicrobiota > Verrucomicrobiia > Opitutales > Opitutaceae > Palsa-1447. The sequence goes on along the minus strand of PMSP01000233.1, from coordinate 1,578 downwards.
GGCTGCGCGCGAACGCGAGTATCTCCGAGCCGTGGAAAGTGAGGACGAGGCGCTTCGGGCGGAATGCCTTGAAGAACTGGAGCAGCATCATGGTCAGCATCGGCCCCGGCTCGGGAAGGTAGACCGTCGCATTTCGCAGCTGGCGCCGGGACGCAACCAGCTGCCAGGCGAGCCGGATCTGGCAGGTGAGGTCGTGGGAGCCCTTGAGCGGCAGCCGGCGTATTCGGAAGGGCCATTTCTTCTCTACGTGGGAGGGGGCGGACTGCGCCCAGACCTCGACGTCATAACCCAGGCCTGCCGAAGCCTTGGCAATCTCCTCGACGAACGTGGCTATCCCACCGCTGACCGGGTAAAACTCATGGGTGATGAGGAAAAGGGGCGAGGATGGCTTTGCGAGTGAAGGTGCGCTCATTGAGCGGGTTCGGTAATTGAGGCTAATACATGGGACGCCCGGATTTCAAGCTTGGTTACAGTCACTATCCGATGCCCCTTCGTTCCAAGTAAATGGCGCAGGCGGACTTGTTTTCGAGAGGCCGCCCCGGGGTCCCAAGAAATTGGGTTTACTTTATCGGGCACCGTAACATACAAAGAACGCCCGATGTCAGATTCAGTCCAATCAAATCCAGGTGGTAACAAGACGCTAGCGGTTGCAACCAAACCATTTGCGCCAGATGACGAGACAGCACTGAGGGAGGCGCTCAAGCGCTGCTCGCCGTCGACCTTCGAGGCTGCCGTCCAATTCCGCAAGACCGGCAACGCCGACCACATGCCGGCCGTCGTGATCGGGGTCATCGAGCGTTTTGTCGAGCCGGACCTGCGCTCGAAGCTCAAGGACGCCGACGACGACCTGAGGCTGATCGAGGACCTGGGCATCGACTCGCTGACGATGATGGAGATCGTGATCCTCGTGGAGGACGTGCTCCAGCTCTCGATCAACAACGACGAGCTTCGCAACCTGAGGACTGTCGGGGACGTGAAGACCTTCATCGACTGCAAGATCAGGGGGCTCCCGCTGCCGCGCCCGACTAAGTTCCTGCCGATCGAGCACATTGGGGCGGTGATGCCGGTCCAGCCTCCGTTCCTTTTCCTGAACGAGGCCTCGGTGAGCTCCACGGGCGCGAACGGGAAGTACAGGATCACGGGGCAGGAGTTCTTCCTGCAGGGCCACTTCAAGGACAATCCCGTGATGCCGGCGTCCATCATGCTGGAGGCGCTCGGCCAGCTCGCCGTCCTCTTCCTCCTCGAGGGCGCGCCCACCGAGCCCGGCAAGGCCATTGGCTCGAACACGATCTTCTTCACCGGCTGCGAGGGCGTCCGCGCCCACCGGATGTGCAAGCCGGGCGACATCCTCACGCTCTCGATCAAGCCCAAGCGGATGAAGATGCCGCTCGCGACCTTCGAGGGAGCGATCCGGGTCGGCCAGGAGAAGGCGGTCATCGCCGAGGACATCACGCTCACATTTGCCTACGTCGAATCAGCGGTTGCGCCGTCCGCCATCAACGGCACGACGCAGCCCGCTCCAGAGGGTCAGAATTCCGCGAGCCCGCCTCTCAGGGTCGCGATGAACGCCTGAGATTG
>PMSP01000304.1:5784-5999 GCA_003168315.1 Opitutaceae bacterium | reverse complement strand
CGTTCACCGTGAAGTCGCGCCGCGCCGCGGCGTCGGCGTCCCCGAGCGCCGGGTCCGGCTGGACCGCGAAGCCGCGGTGGCCGGCGCCGGTCTTCGACTCCCGCCTCGGGAGGCTGAAGTCGTACTCCGATCCGTTCGCGCGCACCTTGATGACACCGAAGCTCCGGCCGACGACGTCCGTCGCCCCGAAGGGGGCCAGCGCGCGGCGCAGGCCC
>PMSP01000304.1:0-5768 GCA_003168315.1 Opitutaceae bacterium | reverse complement strand
AGGGCCGCGACCGCGGCCAGGACCCAGGCCGCGATCAGGGCCACGCCGCCAACGGGGGTGGCGGGCCCGATCCAGCGGGGGCCGCCGAGCGCCAGCATGTAGAGGGAGCCCGAGAAGAGGACCGTGCCGAGGATCCAGAGGCGGACCGCCCAGGCCGCGCTCGCGGCAGGCGGATTCGGGGAGGCCCGCAGCCAGCCCGCAAACCCAAGCAGGGCCGCGGCATGCAGAAGCTGGAAGCTGTTTGCGGTCTGCCACGCCCCGAGCATGCCCGCGGCCTCGAGCGTGGCCCTGATCGGGTGGGCGCCGACCGAGCCCAGGATGACGCCGGAGGCCCCGAGGGCGGCCGCCCACGCGGCTGCGAAGCGATGATTCATTGGCCTGATCGTTGCCAATTCCAGCCCGGAACCAAGGCTCAAAAACGAAGGGTTGACACCCCTGTTTGGAATCCATGGTCTAACCCTCTTTTCCCATGAAAACGTATCTCGCGAAGAAGGAGACAGTACAGCCCAAGTGGTATCTCGTTGATGCCGAAGGGCAGGTGCTGGGCCGTCTCGCAGTCAAGCTGGCCAACATCATCCGCGGGCGCAACAAGGCGACCTACACGGCGCATGTCGACACGGGCGACTACGTCGTCGTCCTGAACGCGGAGAAGATCGTCCTGACCGGCAAGAAGGAGGAGCAGAACGAGTACATGGCGTTCTCGGGCTTTGTCGGCGGCGAGCGCTACCGGAGCATGCCCCAGATGCGCGCGAAGCGCCCCGAGTTCGTGATCACGCACGCGGTCAAGGGGATGCTGCCCAAGAACCGCCTCGCCGCGAAGATGCTGACGAAGCTGCGCGTCTTCGCCGGCACGAAGCACCCGCACGAGGCCAACAACCCAGTCAAGATTTCCGTCTGAACATGAGCACCCCCGAAAACATCTTCACCGGCACGGGCCGCCGCAAGACCTCCACCGCGCGAGTCCGGATCTCCGAGGGCAGCGGCAAGCTGACCGTCAACGGGCGCCTGTTCGAGAGCTACTTCTCGCACGACAACTTTGCCAAGCAGGCCTACGCCCCCCTCCTCACGGTCGACCTTCGCGAGAAGATCGACGTGACGGCCAACGTCGCCGGCGGCGGCGTCGCCGGCCAGGCCGGCGCCGTGGCGCACGGGATCGCCCGCGCGCTCCAGAAGATGAACGCCGAGCTCAGGCCCGCCCTCAAGAAGGCCGGCCACATCCGACGCGATCCCCGCGAGAAGGAACGCAAGAAGGCCGGCCAGCCCGGCGCGCGCAAGCGCTTCCAGTTCTCGAAGCGCTGATCCGGCCCCCGAGCAACTTCAAGGCCGCCACCGCGCAACGGTTGGCGGCCTTTTTCTTTGCACTCGATATTTGGGCCGTGAGGACGGATTGTTCACTTTTCATGAAGGTAGGAATCGTAGGCGCGTCGGGATACGCGGGCGAGACGCTCGTGAAGCTGCTCCTTGGACACCCCAAGGTTGAGCTGGCCGCCGTCACCTCGCGGACCCATGCCGGCAAGTCCCTCTCGCAGGTGATCCCGTCGGTCCGCGGCATCGACCGCGGGATCACCTTTGTCGCGTCCGACGCGGCCGCGCTCGCGGCCGGCGACATCCCGCTCTTCTTCCTCGCCCTCCCGCACGGGGCCGCCGCCGAGTTCGCGCGGGCCTTGGTCGGCGCGGGCAAGCGGGTCATCGACCTGAGCGCCGACTTCAGGGTCGCCGACCTGGCCACCCACGAGAAATACTACGGCAAGCACGCCGCTCCGGAGCTGATGAAGGACGCGCGCTACGTGCTCCCGGAACTGACCGCCCCCGGCTGGAGGACCGAGGCGAGGATCGTCGCGTCGCCGGGCTGCTACCCGACGAGCATCCTCGTCCCCTTGGTCCCCCTCCTCAGGGACGGGGTCGTCACCCGGGAGCACATCGTCGTCAACAGCTTCAGCGGGGTGAGCGGCGCGGGCAGGAAGGTCGACGAGGCGTACCTCTACGTCGAGAGGAGCGAGAGCGCGAAGGCGTACGGCCTCCTGAGGCACCGGCACCTTTCCGAGATCGAGGAGCAGCTGGCGCTCCACACCGGCGCGAAGACCGTGATCCAGTTCAACCCGCACCTGGCGCCGATGCGCTACGGGATCGCGACGACGATCACGGTCCCGGCGGCGCCCGGCGCCACCATCGAGTCGCTCTACGCCTCGTGGAGGAAGGCCTACGGCTCGGCGCCCTTTGTCCAGCTGCTCGCGAGCGGAGAGACCCCGGACACCGCGCACGTCGTCGGGACGAACCGGATCGACATGTCCGCGGTCCATGATCCCCGGACCGGGAACTTCGTGATCACGTCGGCGGAGGACAACCTGGTCAAGGGGACCGCCGGGCAGGCGGTCCAGACCATGAACCTCTGGTACGGCTTCGACGAGACGGCCGGCCTCCTCTAAGTCGGGGTCAGCTCCTGTAGTCGGCGTTCTCGCTCACGTACTCGTGGGTCAGGTCGGCCCCGAAGACGACGGCGGAGGCGCCGCCCTCCCTCCCCAGGTCTATCTCGATCTCGACGCAGCGCCCGTGGGCGGGGAAGTCGACCGGGGCCGAGAACACGCCGTCCTTCGCGGGGGCGCTCGCGTAGAGCTCGGCAGCCTTGAGATGCGCGACCAGGGCCGACTCCTTCGACGGGTCGAGCCTGAAGGCCCCGGCCGCGAAGATCTCGACGCCACCCATCCGGATCCGGAGCCCCGAGAGGTCGGCGGGGGAGGGGAGCGAGCCGGCATGCTTGCCGATGGCCTGCACGAGCCGCCCCACGTTGGGGTCGTTGCCCGCCACCGCGCACTTGAAGAGGGGGGCGTTGACGACCGCCTTCCCGAGCGCCCGGGCGGACGCGAAGTCCGCCGCGTGGGAGACCGAGACGCGGATCACGTGCCGCACGCCCTCGCCGTTGCGGACGACGTCCTCCGCGAGCTCCCCGCACACCTTCAGGAGCGCCGCCCTGAACGCCTCCGGGTCCCCGCAGGGCACCTTCCCCGAGGAGACGAGGACCACGGTGTCGGAGGTGCTGGTGTCGCTGTCGACGCTGATCGAGTTGAAGGTCGGTTCGACGGCCCCGGAGAGCATCTCCTGGAGGTCGGCCTTCGGCACGGCGACGTCCGTCAGGAGGTAGACCAGCATGGTAGCCATGTTCGGCTCGATCATTCCCGCCCCCTTGGCGATCCCGACTATCGATCCCGCCCCGACCGCGGCGCGGCGCACCTTCGGGTAGAGGTCCGTCGTGACGATCCCCTCGGCGGCGGGCATGACCGAGCCGGCGGCCAGGGCGCCGACGGCGGCGGGAAGGGAGGCGATCATCGCCTCCACCGGGAGCCCCCAGCCGATGACCCCGGTCGAGCTCGGCAGGACGTCCGTCCGCCTGCACCCGAGGAGGCGGGCCGTCTCGGTGCAGATCCTCTCGGCCGCCCCGACTCCCCCGGGCGCGCAGACGTTCGAGATCTTGTTGTTGATGATGATGGCCGCGAGGCCGGGCTCGCCAAGCCTCGCGCGCCCGACGGTGACCGGCGCCCCGGGGAACGCGTTTCTCGTGAATACGGCCGCGAAGTCCGGCGAGGGCTTGTCGAGGGCGATCAAAGTGAGCGTCATCCTCGCCGGCTTCGGCGCCTCGGCGGGCGTGAAGTCGAAGCAGGCCACGCCCACCCGGAATCCCGCCGGCAGGGCGGACTGGGCCGCGAGCCAGGCGCGGTGCGACGCGCGGTCGCTGAATGCCATCGGTGTGCCGGACATGAGACGAGGACTGTGGCCGCGGGGCCGCGGAGTGAAGCCGAAATTTTTCCACGAGCGCCGCAAATTGTTGTGGAAAAGGAAGGCAACGCTGTTGTAAGCATCATGTCGCATTCCAGCGGACCGCGTGCACCACAACCTCACACCCTTCGATAACCCGCCTCCCGCGCGGGTCGCGTGAGCGTTGAAATGAACGTTGCCGAGGTCACCGCGAAGGCGAAGGTCCTTCTCGAGGCTCTGCCCTACATCCAGGATTTCCGGGGATCCACCTTCGTCGTGAAGTACGGCGGGAGCTTCATGGACGACCCGGACCCGGCGGTCCGGGCGCGCGTCACCTACGACATCGCCTTCCTCTCCGCCGTCGGGATCAACGTCGTCGTCGTCCACGGGGGCGGCAAGGCGATCACGAGGGCCATGGAGGAGTCCGGCCTGAAGGCGAAGTTTGTGAAGGGCCTCAGGGTCACCGACGAGGCGACGATCGCCATCGTCAAGAAGACGCTGGACGAGATCGTGAACCGCGACGTGTGCGAGGCCCTCGCGGCCGCCAAGGCCAAGCCGAAGGGCCTGCCGGGCGACACCGTGCTCGTGTGCGAGAAGCTGGCGAGGGACGAGGAGGGCAATCCCCTCGACCTTGGATTCGTGGGCGAGGTGACGGAGGTCAAGGTGAAGCTCATCAAGAAGGAAATCGCCGACGGGTTCGTGCCGGTCATCTCGCCGGTGGCCGAGGGCCTCGACGGGAAGCCCTACAACGTGAACGCGGACCTGGTCGCCGGGAGGGTCGCGAGCGCGCTGCGGGCCCGCAGGCTCTTCTACATGAGCGACGTCCCCGGGCTCCTCGCGTCGCCGCCCGACCCGAACTCGCTCATCTCCACCCTAAGGATCAGCCAGGTCGACGAGCTCAAGAAGTCGGGCGTCATCGACAAGGGCATGCGCCCGAAGGTCGCCAGCGCCGTCAAGGCGCTCGAGGAGGGGGTCCAGCGGGTCCACTTCATAGACGGGCGCCTCGCCCACAGCCTCCTTCTCGAGATCTTCACGGACAAGGGCATCGGCACCGAGATCGTCCATGGCTGAGTCCCCCTCGATCGTCCGGGCGGCCGCAGCGGAGATGTACGATGCGTACGTGCTGAAGAACTATCCCCGGCCGGCGGTGACGCTCGTGCGGGGCCGGGGGACGACCGTCTGGGACGACCAGGGCAACGCCTACCTCGATTTCTCTTCCGGGATCGCGGTCAGCTCCCTCGGCCACTGCCACCCCCACTGGGTCGAGTGCGTCCAGCGCCAGGCGGCGGAGCTGAACCACGTGAGCAACCTCTTCAGGCACCCGAACCAGGGGGAGCTCGCCAGGAGGCTGGTCGGCTACGCCGGCCCGGGCCGCGTCTTCTTCTGCAACAGCGGCGGCGAGGCCGACGAGGTCATGATCAAGCTCTCGCGGCTCCACGGCATGCGCAAGTCGGGCGTCGAGGGCAAGTGCATCAGGGTCGTCTGCGCGAAGAACGGCTTCCATGGGCGCATGTTCGGGGGTATGAGCGCGACGCCGAAGGAGTCGGTCCAGAGGGGCTTCCGCCCGCTCCTTTCCGGCTTCGCGTTCGGCGACCTGAACAATGTCGAGAGCTTCGCCGCCCTGGTGGACGCGGACACGTCCGCCATCTTCGTCGAGACGATCCAGGGCGACGGCGGGATCAACCCCTGCACCCCGGAGTTCCTCATTGGCCTGCGGAAACTGTGCGACGAGAAGGATCTCCTCCTCATGATGGACGAGGTCCAGTGCGGGGCCGGGCGGACCGGCCGCTTCTTCGCTTTCGAGCATGCGGGGATCCGGGCGGACGCCATCGCCATGGCCAAGGGGCTCGCCGGGGGATTCCCGATCGGGGCCATGTGGGTGGGGGAGAAGGCGGCGGACCTGTTCCAGCCGGGGATGCACGGGTCCACCTTCGGCGGGACGCCGCTCGCCTGCGCGGCGGCGCTCGCGGTCCTCGATGTCCTCGAGCGCGAGGGCCTCGTCGCCCACGTCGCCCGCG
>PMSP01000138.1 GCA_003168315.1 Opitutaceae bacterium | reverse complement strand
CGGCCCCGCCGGCCCCGGCGATCAGTACCCTCAGGCCCCTCGCCGCGGCGCCGCTCGCGTACTCGAACATGAGCCTCGGCGTCCGGTGCGCGCTGACGACCCGCTTCTCAAAGGGAACCCCGAGCGCCTCGAGCGTCTCGGCGGCGTGGCGCATGGTCTCCCAGTCGGAGGTGCTGCCCATGATCACGGCGACGAGCGGGGTCCGCCTGGGGTGGGTTTTCTTGGCCGCGGTGCGTTGGGATGCCATCGGAAGCGTCGCCTACCTTGCAACGCCCCGGGGCAGGAGTTCAACCGCCTTCTCTCACACCAGGGAAGCGCCCTTCGGGAGGCGGACCACCAGGGTGCCGGCAATCTTGTCATGCCAGCCCTGCTTCTCGCGGTCGAAAGCGATCCAGATGAAGCCGAGCCCGCAGACGACGATGGAGAAGAAGCACGCCAGCGCGCGCACGATCACGGTCACCCACTCGGTCTGGCCGCCGTCGGCCCTGACGACCTTCAGGCCGAATATGATGTCGCCTATCGTGGCACCCCGCAGCTTCCAGAGGACGGCCCCGTAGACCGCGAGGATGATCGGGAACCAGTCGTGCATCCGGGTCACCATGCCGACGAGGAGGCAGTCGATCATGAGGGCGATGATCCGGATCCAGAACCCGGCCCGGGGCAGCGCCGCCTCGGAAATGGCCGACAGCGGCGGCGGAAGCACCGGCATCGCTGGCGTCGCCGGCAGCGGCGCGGAGGGGACCTCGCCGGGAACCGCGAGGGGGACGGGCGAAATCGTCGCGCCCTCCGCGGGGACCGCGGCGGCCATCACGACGGGGGCCACCGGCACGACGGGGGGCACGGGCGCGACAGGCGGCAAGGCCGCCGGGGGCGCCGGCTGGCGCAAGGTGAAGAGCGTCGTCAGGGCGCAGGCGAAACCAAGGAACGCGACCAGGAACCAGAGGGCGCCCCCGAGGAACGGGATGAAGTAGAGCGCCATCACGATCGCCGCGCCCACGAGGACCGTGACCGCGGGATGCATGCCCCTGCAGACGGTCGAGCGCCCGATGAAGGCGTAGATCGCGGTCTTCCCGAAGATCAGGGCGGAGATGGCGGCAAGGGGAAGGACGATGATGGCGACCGGGATCCCGACGATGGTGACCAGGAGGAGGACGAAGAGCACCGGGAGCGCGATGATCGAGAGGACGCCCGTCAGGATCGTCAGGCCGGGCCGCCGCGCCAGCGTGTCGCCGCACTTCGTCACGCCAGCCGGGAATATGAGGGCGAGGAGGACGTAGAAGACCACCAGGCAGGCGTTGAAGATCCAGAAGACGTGGAGGTGGGGACCGAAGGCCACCGGCCGGCCCAGACGGAAGCCGTGGCTGAACCACGTCCTCGCCCCGGAATCGTCCCGGAGGTCGAGGCCGGAGCCGCCCTGCTGGACGACGTTCCCGTCGACGATGGCGCCCGGCTCCCTGATGACGACGCCGACGCCCGCGACGGCGTTGCCTTCGATGTGCGCGTTGGGCCCGATCCTCAGCGTCCCCAGGACGACGACCGCGTTCCCATGGACGGTCCCGTTGATCGTGTTCGATCCCAGGATGGAGACGGCGTTCCCGTTGACGGTCCCGTCGACGGTGAGGGGCCCGAAGACCGAGACGGCATTGCCCGGAACGACCTCGTTCCGCGCGACGATGGTCGCGTCGCCGACCGCCACGCGGTTGCGGCCGTCATCGTCGTCATCGCGGCGGTAGTCCCTGTCGCGGGCGGTGGGGGTCGGGGTGGCCGTCGGCGAGGTGTCCGCGGCGCTGGCGCCGATCTCGTGGAGGGGGGCCTCCGGGGCGGGGGCCGCGGTGTCCTGCGGCTTGGCCGGGTCGGCCGCGAACGAGGGAAGTGAAAGGGAGACGAGCGCCGCGAGGACGAGGCCTGCGCGGAGCGCCTGGGATGTGGGTTTCATGGGGAAATGGGGGTTCAGGTTGCCTGGCGCACGGGCGAGAAGGCGCGGTAGGCGGCCGCCCCGACCGCACCGAGCGTGGCGTAGCAGAGGGCGACCAGGCCGCCTATGCCGTAGAGCCAGAGGGGCGGGACCGAGGCGGCGATCATCCTCACCCTGGCGCCGGCCGCCGCGACGATGTCGCGGGCGACGGCGAACCAGGCGAACGATCCCGAGAGGCCGCCGGAGAGCTGGCTGGCGCCAGTGCTGCGGGCCGCGAAGAACAGGCCCGCCACGACCAGCCCGGCCGCGACGGCGGAAATGACGAAGAAGACCGCGCGCACCGCCGACGGCCAGTGGGCGAAGGACTTCCTCCACCACGGGAGCGCGGCGCGGCGGCTGAGCTCCGCCATGACGCGGGACTCGAAGCCCGGGGGCGCCTTGCGTTCGGGAAGCCTCCGCAGGACGCGGTTGATCGAGGATTCCAGCTCTTCGTTGTCTTGGGGATTCATGTCAGGGATGGGAGAGCGCCTCGGAGGAGGCGCCGCCGCGGGAAAGGATCTTCGCCAGCGCCGATCGGGCGCGCAGGATGTCGGTCTTCACCTTGGCGAGCGACACGCCGAGCCGGCGCGAGATCTCGTCGTAGGGCATGTCGTCAAAATGGTACAGTACCAGCGGCACCCGCTGGTGGTCCGGAAGCTTGGAGAGCGCCTCCTCGACCCAGGCACGGCGCTCGTCGGCGTCGACACCCTCGAAGAACGTGTCGGGCGCCGCGAAGTCGACCGCGGGCGCGTCCTCCTCGGCGGATCCGGGGGCGTTCCCGAACTCCGAGAAGAACTTCCACCTGTTGCGGTAGCGCTGGAGGTGGTTGAGCGAGAGGTTCGTGGCCACGGTCTTCAGCCACCCGCCCGCGGACGGGCTCGTGGAGAGCATCTCAAAGTGCTCATGGGCCTTGATGAAGACCTCCTGGGAAATGTCCTCCGCCTGCGCGTCGTTCCTCACGAGCCGCGCCGAGGTGGAAAAGACCATGTCCTGGTATTTGAGCATGAAGGTCGTGAAGTCTGCCGGCGGGGCTAGCCCCGATGATTGGGTTTGCACTGGGGATTCATCGTTCATGTGCAAAACACCCTTGGGTCACCCAAAGTCGCAGAAATCCCGGCCCCAGCGAAGCTTGCTCTTGCACGCGGACCTTCCCCCGGGGTTGGGGACTTCCCGGTAAATATGTAATGCATTTATCTACGCCATGTTNNATCACCGCACCCGACCGCTGCCCAGGGCCCATTGCCCGCCCCGGGCCCAAGGTGGCCCGGCGGCTTGTGCAACCCTTGCAAACCCATGGCCCGCAGTGGACTGTTTTTTCGGGGGTCGGCGCCGACTCCCGGCCGACCATGACACCCGAAGCGACCTTTCTCCAGCCCGACCCCTCGGTGGAGGCTGCCGTCCGCACGACCGGGGAGGAGCTGTTCCGGCTCATGGATGCCCATCCCTCGCCGGGGATCCTGTCGAGGAAGGGGGCCTATGCGCGCATCATGGAATGGTCGATGAAGGACCCGGCGTTCAAGGCGCAGCTGTTCCGGTTCGTCGACGTCCTGCCCTCCCTGGGCTCGTCGTCCGAGATCGTCCGTCACCTGCAGGAATACCTGGGCGACAAGGCAGTGGAGCTGAACCCGGCGATGAGGACCGGGCTGGCGGCCGCCGCCTTCGCCCCCGCGCTCGTGGCGGGGCCCGTGAAGGCGAACGTGACCTCGATGGCGGGCCAGTTCGTCGCCGGGGCGACCCCCGAGGACCTCGTGAAGCGGCTGAGGGCGAACGCCGCGGCGGGCGTCGCGACCACGATCGACCTCCTCGGCGAGACGGTCGTCAGCACGGCCGAGGCCGACGCGTTCCTGCGCCGCAACCTCGACGTCCTCGACACGGTCGGCAGGGCGATGGGCAGGGACGCCAAGCCCTGCTTCAGCGACATGGGGCCGAAGGGGCCGCTCCCCCGACTCAACCTCTCGGTGAAGGTGTCGGCCCTTACGCCGGAGGTTCACCCGGCCGACCCCGGGCGCTCGATCTCCGCCCTCAAGGAGAGGCTGCGGCCCATCCTGCGGCGGGCCGCCGAGATCGGGGCCTTCATCAACTTCGACATGGAGAGCTACGGCCTCAAGGACCTCACGCTCTCCCTCTTCCGGTCCATCCTCTCGGAGGACGAGTTCCGCGAGCGGCCGGCGATCGGCATCGCGATGCAGGCCTACCTCCGCGACTGCGAGCGCGACCTGCGCGAACTGATCGCCTGGGCGCGGAAGGCAACGCGGCCGATCGTCGTCCGCCTGGTCAAGGGCGCCTACTGGGACACCGAGANNGGTCAAGGGCGCCTACTGGGACTACGAGACGATCCTCGCCGGCCAGCGCGGCTGGCCCGTGCCCGTGTGGGCGGAGAAGCCCGAGAGCGACGCCAACTACGAGAAGCTCTCGGTCCTGCTGCTGGAGAACGCCGACATCGCGGCGCCCGCGTTCGCGTCCCACAACGTCCGCTCCTGCGCCCATGCGATCGCGCAGGCCGAGC
>PMSP01000329.1 GCA_003168315.1 Opitutaceae bacterium | reverse complement strand
CCAGCCCTGAAATTGGGTTTTGACCCATCGGCTCCCCTGAGGGAGCTTCCGGGCGGTCATCTCCCCATGAAACTCGACGCAATCAAGGCGGCGCTCATCGCCTCCTACGAAACGGACGGCGGGATCAACCATTTGGACGGCGTCAACCTTCCCTCCCAGCAGTCGGTGAACGAGATCGCCCGGGGGTGCATGCACCTCCTCTTCCCGGGATATTTCGAGGAGACGAGGCTCGCGAAGAAGGACGTGCCGGCGATGGTGGACGGTCTCCTGGCGAGCATCGGCGGACGGCTCGAGGTCGAGATCGAGAAGAGCCTGCGCTTCGCGCATGACGCCGACCCCGGCGCCAGGGCCCGCGCGCTCGCGGGCGAGGCGCTCGGGAAGCTGGCCGACGTGCGCCGGGCCATCCGGACGGACGTCGACGCGGCCTACCAGGGCGACCCGGCGGCGCTCAGCTACGAGGAGATCATCCTCGCCTACCCCTGCGTCCTTGCGATTTCCCTCCAGCGCTTCGCCCATGTGCTCTACAAGCTCGGGATCCCCCTCCTTCCCCGCATGATAACCGAGTTCGCCCACGAGCGGACGGGCATCGACATCCACCCCGGGGCCGAGATCGGCACCCATTTCTTCATAGACCATGGCACGGGGGTCGTGATCGGCGAGACGGTCACGATCGGCTCCCACGTGAAGCTGTACCAGGGCGTGACCCTGGGGGCGAAGTCCTTTGAGACGGATAACAAGGGAAACCCCGTCAAGGGCGTGAAGCGCCACCCCGACATCGCCGACAACGTCACAATCTACGCGCACGCGACCATCCTCGGCGGCGACACGGTGATCGGCGCGAACTCAGTCGTCGGCGGCAACGTCTGGCTGCTGGACTCCGTGCCCGCGAACAGCATCGCGTATTTCAAGGCCGACGACCTGGTCATCCGGCCGCGCCAGAAAAAGGAAACTCTGGTCGGCTACGTCGAGGACTGGGTGATCTGAGGCGCGTGGCCGCTTTTTTTTGCCGGCCTACCGCCGCTGCCGGTCGTCCAGGCCCCAGGCGAGATGCGCCCCGAAAAAGGGCCCCCCGTAGATCATCCCCGTGTAGACTTGGACGAGCGTCGCGCCGGCATCGAGCTTCTCCGCGGCGCTCCTTACGTCGGTGATCCCGCCGACACCGATGATCGGCAGCCGGCCATTCGTGGCCCGGGAGACATACTTTATCACCTCGGTCGAGCGGCCGCGGAGCGGGGCGCCGCTCAGTCCGCCGGCCTCGGTGACGGCGGCGAAGGGGCCGGGCCTCGCAAGCGTGGTGTTGGTCGCTATCAGGCCGTCAAGCCCATGGTCGCTGACCACGCCGAGGACCGCGTCTATCTGGGGATACCCGAGGTCGGGGGCGATCTTGAGGAGGATCGGGACCCGTCGCTTGCCCTGGGAGAGTGCGCGCTCCGCGTTCGCGTGGGTCACCGCCGAGAGGAGCTCCCTGAGGCGGGACTCGTCCTGCAGCTGCCGAAGGCCCGGGGTGTTGGGACTGGAGACATTGAGGACAATGTAGTCGGCGAAGTCGGCCAGCCTGCCGAAGCTCGCCAGGTAGTCCTCGGGCGCCCGGTCGATCTCGGTGACCTTCGATTTCCCGAGGTTCACCCCGACGGGGATGCGCCGGCTGCCCGGCAGAGGCTGCCGGGAGAGCCTCGCGGCGACAGCCTCGGATCCCTCGTTGTTGAACCCAAGCCTGTTGATGACCGCCTTCTCCCCCGGGTAGCGGAACATCCTCGGCTTCGGGTTCCCGGGCTGGGCAAGCGCCGTCACCGTGCCTATCTCGACATGGCCGAAGCCGAGCGCCGCGGCGGCCGGCCACGCCCGGGCGTTCTTGTCGAATCCCGCCGCGAGGCCCACCGGGTTTGGAAAAGTCACACCAAAAGCCTCGACCGGGCGGAACAACCCGGGGTTTAGGCGTACTAGCGACTCCATCATCCTGCAAAGGGGCCCAACCCGGCCGAGTAGCGCCATCGAATCGACCCCGATCTCATGGGCGCGCTCGGAGTCGATCCGGAACAAAAGGGGCCTGAAAAAAATTTCATACACCGAACGCATGCCCCGCCAGCGTGAAATCCGCCTGCCAAAAAGCAAGTGCTCCAGCCGAAACCACCGATGGACCAATGCGTTCCGCTCCATCCCGTTCCAAAATCGCATGGGTAACTTTTGTGCTTGTTATTTGACCACCCCCTAGCACGCTGCGGCTAAAATTTCCCTCGTATACCGAATCCATGGCTAAGCCCACTTCCACTCTCGACTGGTGCATCGTAAGGCTAGGCGAAGACCACAACTGGTGGGTGAGCGAGACGAGCGACCCGGTGCGCTGGGACGTCGACGGCCTCAGCATCGTCGACCCCCGCCAGGTGGCCCACCTCGTCGAGCTCGTGGACGCCTTGCGCGACTATGGTTTCCAGCAGGACCTCTTCGAGGCGGCGTTCATCCCCTTCCGGATCGAGAAGGACCTCGGGGGCGGCAAGGTGCGCCTGAAGCGGGTCAAGGAGTCCATCTTCGAGTCTGACGAGAAGCTCTTCGTCCTGCCGGACATACTCGACGAGGAGAACGGGCCGTACGCNNGAGATCCGCGAGGAGCAGAACACCCACTTCATCGAGGGCAAGGCCGTGCACACCTTCAGCGAGCTGTGCGCCATCCTCGACTTCATGCCGGACGGCGTCGACTCCGAGGAGGAGCAGCCGTCCAAGGCCGCCGAGGAGGAGGAGGATGACCTGCCGACCCTCGACGCCGAGGAGGAGGAGAAGCTCAAGAATGACGAATCGCTCAAGTGGGACGAGGACAGCGAGGACGAGAAGGAGGACGACAAGGCGGACGGCGAGAAGAAGGGCGACGACGACAAGGAAGAGGCGGCTGAGGAGGACGAGGCGGAGAAGCCGCGGCGCAAGTCGCGCGGCAAGCGCTGAGTCGGCCTGCCGCACCATGCATCCGCTGCGCGCCGCGACAGTCGCCCTGCTTGGGGTGCTCGCCGGCTGCGCGACCAGCGAGCCGACCGGCAAGAACCCGTCGATCCCCTCCGCGGCCGCCGCGTCGCAGCTGCGCCCGGGCGACAGCCTGACGATCGCGATCATCGGAGTCCCGGACCCCTCGACGAACAATGTCGAGATCGACGACCAGGGGATCATCAGCCTGCCCTACATCGGCACCGTGAAGGCGTCCGGCGAGACGACGGGCGGCCTGACGCAGCGGATCCGCGAGGAATACGTCGACAAGAAAATCTACACCTCCGTGGACATCTCGGTCAGCGTGACCGAGCGCTACGTCTACGTGGGCGGCGAGGTGGAGAAGCCGGGCCGCATCATCTGGACGCCGGACCTCACGGCTGCCAAGGCGGTCCAGGCCGCGGGCGGGTTCACCCTCTACGCGAAGGAGGACAAGGTGAGCGTCGTGCGCAACCAGATCCTCTACGACGTCGACATCAAGCTGGCCCAGAAAAGCCCCTCGCAGGACCCTCGTCTCGAGCCCGGCGACTCGATCCAGGTTCCCCGCTCCGCGTTCTAGGGCGCCTTCCTCAGCTCGGCGGCCATCTCCCTGGCAAAGTAAGTCAGGATCATGTCGGCCCCGGCCCGCTTGATCGCGATCAGGGACTCCCTGCGGCAGAGGGCGAGGTCCAGCCAGCCGAGCCGCGCGGCCGCGTGAATCTGGGAGTACTCGCCCGAGACCTGGTACGCCGCGATCGGCTTCCTCGTCGCATACCGCAGCCCCCGGATGATGTCCAGGTACAGCCCGGCGGGCTTCACCATGACGATGTCGGCGCCCTCGGCCTCGTCCAGCTTGAGCTCGGTGAAGGCCTCCCGGCGGTTCGCGGGGTTCAGCTGGTAGGAGCGCTTGTCGAGGCCCCGCGTCCCGGCGGCCTTCGCGCTTCCCACCGCGTCGCGGAAAGGCCCGTAGTAGGCGGAGGCGTACTTCGCGGTATAGGCCATGATGGCCGTCCCCTCGTGGCCGGCGGCGTCCAGCGCCCTGCGGATGGCCCCCACCCGGCCGTCCATCATGTCGCTCGGCGCGACCAGGTCGACCCCGGCGGCGGCGTGGAGGACCGCCATGCCTGAGAGGATCCCGACCGTCCTGTCGTTGTCGACGTCCCGGCCGTCGGCGGTGAGCACCCCGTCGTGCCCATGGGACGTGTAGGGGTCGAGCGCGATGTCGGTCATGACCGTCAGCCCCGGGACGGCCCTCTTGACCGCCCGGACGGCCCGGAGGATCAGCGCGTCCTCCCTGAGGGCCGCCGTGCCCTCCTCGTCCTTCAGCCTGGCGTCGATCCTGGGAAAGAGCGCCACGGCGAGGATCCCGAGCTTCCCCAGCGCCCGGCACTCCTTCACGAGGTCCGGGATCGCCAGCCGGGACACCCCGGGCATGGACGGGATCGCCTCCGGCCGCCCCTTCCCGTCAATGACGAACAGGGGGGCGACCAGGTCCTCCGGCCGCAGGACCGTCTCCTCGACCAGGGCGCGGAGCCCGGCGGTCCGGCGAAGGCGCCTCGGGCGGTGAACGAGATTGAGCTTGAAGGGGTTGGGCATGTGTCCGTTGGCTCCTCCATTGGAGCACGGCCAGCCCTGGGTCGCCACAAGATTTTGCGCTGGCAACGCTCCCTCCAAAGCCCTTTTTCGTTCCCCTCCCCTCCCATCCGATGGCCATCAGGCTCTATGACTCGCTCGCCCGCGAGATCCGCGAACTCCGCCCCGGGGACCCCGACGGGGTCTTCCGCTTCTACAACTGCGGGCCGACCGTGTGGGCGGCCGCGCACATCGGGAACTTCCGGACCTTCGTCATTAATGACGTCATCCGCCGGATGCTGGAGCTCGAGTTTCCCGGAAAGGTGAGGCATGTGCGCAACCTGACGGACGTCGACGATCGCACGATCGGCCAGGCGCGGGCGGAGAAGCGTCCCCTGGCCGAGATCACAGCCCGGTGGACGGAGCTCTTCCACGCCGACTGCGTCGCCCTGAACTGCCTGGCGCCGCACGTCGAGCCGAGGGCGACCGGGCACATCCGCGAGCAGGTCGACATGATCGACGTCCTCATGCGGAAGGGCAACGCCTACCGCGCGGCCGATGGCTCGGTGTACTTCAGGATCACGTCGTTCCCGAATTACGGCGCCCTCTCGCGGATCAGGGAGCGGGAGCTCAAGGTGACGAACAGCGTCTTTGACGCCGACCACAAGGACGACGTCGGGGACTTCGCGCTCTGGAAGGCCTACAAGCCCGAGGAGGACGGCGACGTTCAGTGGGGGGGCCCCGAGGGGGCCTCCGCGGGGCGGCCCGGGTGGCACATCGAGTGCAGCGCCATGATAAAGAAGCACCTCGGGGAGACGATCGACCTCCACACCGGTGGCGTCGACCTCCTCTTCCCCCACCATGAGAACGAGATCGCCCAGAGCCAGTGCTGCAACGGCGTCACGTTTTCACGGCACTGGTACCACAGCGAGCACCTGCTCTCGGACGGGACGACGATGAGCAAGAGCAAGGGGAACTACTACACGCTCGGCGACCTGGTCGCGAAGGGGTACTCGCCGATGGCGGTCCGCTACGTCCTCCTCTCCGGCCACCCGAGGAAGCAGCTCAACTTCACGCTGGATTCCCTCCATGCCGCGGAAAGCGCCCTGAAGGCCCTGAGGCGCTTCTCCGACAGCGTGGGGCCGCCTTCCGGCGCGCCACCGTCGGCTATCTTTGACGGGGTCCTGGCCTCCCTCTCGGACGACCTGAACACCCCGGGGGCCCTCGGCGCCCTCTTCACGGCGATCAACGCGTTCGACGCCAGGGCAGCGACCGCGGCCGACCGCGCCGCGTTCGACCGGGCCATGGCGGTTCTCGGGTTCAATCTCCCAGCCGGGGCGCCGGGGGCCGCCGCCGTCCCCGAGGCCGTCGACATGCTGGCAAAGCGGCGGTGGGACGCGAAGAAGGCGAAGGACTTCGCGACCGCCGACGCCCTCCGCGGCGAGCTCGCCTCGGCCGGCTGGTCCATGCTCGACGGCAAGGACGGCTACAGGCTCGAACCCCTCAAGAAAGCCTGACTTGGCTTTGGCCGGCGACCCCTCAATCGTCTCTCCTGCCGTGATGACTCCCCTCGAAGAACTCCGCCACTCGGCGTCGCACATACTGGCGACGGCGCTCCTGCGCATCTATCCCGATGCCAAGCTCGACATCGGGCCGCCGACCGACACCGGGTTCTACTACGACATCGACCTGGACCACAAGCTGACGGCCGAGGACCTGGCCAGGATCGAGGCGGAGATGAAGAAGGTGGCGGACGAGAACCAGCCGTTCCTGCGCAGGGAGGTCTCCCGCGAGGAGGCGGCGGATATCATCAGGTCCCGCGGCCAGGAGCGCTACAAGCTGGGCCGCCTGGGCGACATCCCCGAGGGCGAGAAGATCTCCTTCTACCAGAACGGCGAGTTCATGGACCTTTGCGCGGGCACCCACGTGCGCTACAGCTCGAAGCTGAAGGCGTTCAAGCTGCTCTCGATCGCCGGCGCCTACCACCGGGGCGACGAGAAGAACAAGCAGCTCCAGAGGATCTACGGGACGGCCTTCCCGACAAGGGAGGAGCTCGCGAGGTACCTGGAGCAGCTGGAGCAGGCCAAGCACCGCGACCACCGCAAGCTCGGCCGCGACCTCCGTCTCTTCGTCATCGACGAGGACGTCGGCCAGGGCCTCATCCTCTGGACGCCGAACGGCGCCATCATCCGCCAGGAGCTCCAGGACTTCATCAGCGCGGAGCTGCGCAAGCAGGGGTACTCGCAGGTCTTCACGCCCCACATCGGCAAGCTCGAGCTGTACAAGATCTCGGGGCACTTCCCCTACTACAAGGCCTCGCAGTTCACTCCCGTGGTCGAGAACGAGTCCCTGGCGAAGATCCTCCAGGAGGGGTGCTCCTGCGCGGACATGGTCGTCAGGCTGGACGCCGTCTCGTCCCACCTGGCGGCGCAGGTCAACGAGCGTACCGGCAGGGAGACGATCACGCCGGACCGGGTGCTCCCCGACGACAGGCTCCTCGACGGCTTCATGCTGAAGCCGATGAACTGCCCGCACCACATCAAGATCTACTCCTCGCAGCCCCACTCCTACCGCGACCTGCCCGTGCGGCTCGCGGAGTTCGGGACCGTCTACCGCTGGGAGCAGTCCGGGGAGCTGAACGGGATGACGCGCGTGCGCGGCTTCACCCAGGACGACGCCCACCTCTTCTGCACCGAGGACCAGGTCGCCCAGGAGCTCCTGGGATGCCTGGCGCTCGTGAAGATCGTCCTGACGACGCTCGGGATGAGCGACTACCGCGTCCGGGTCGGCCTGCGCGACCCCGACTCAAACAAGTACACCGGGCAGAAGGAAAACTGGGACAAGGCCGAGGCAGCGTGCCGCGAGGCCGCGAAGACGCTCGGGGTCAGCTTCACCGAGGAGCCCGGCGAGGCCGCGTTCTACGGCCCGAAGATCGACTTCGTCGTCAAGGACGTGATCGGGCGGGAGTGGCAGCTGGGGACGGTCCAGGTCGACTACAACCTGCCGATCCGCTTCGACCTCACCTACAGCGGCGCCGACAACCAGCCCCACAGGCCGGTCATGATCCACCGGGCGCCCTTCGGCTCCATGGAGCGCTTCTGCGGGGTACTGATCGAGCATTTCGGGGGGGACTTCCCGGTGTGGCTATCGCCGGAGCAGGTCCGCCTGGTCCCGATCAGCGAGAAGACGCTCGACTACGCGAGGGAGCTCCACGCCGCCCTCAAGGCCGCAGGCGTCCGGGCCTCGGTCGACGAGCGCAACGACAAGCTGGGCGCCAAGATCCGCAGGGCCGAGGTGGAGAAGGCGCCCTACGCGCTCGTCCTCGGGGGCAAGGAGGCCGAGGCGAGGTCCGTCAGCGTGCGCAGCCGCGCCAGGGGCGACGAAGGCACCGTGCCCTTTGACCAGTTCCTTGCGAAGGTGCTGGAGGAGATCCGCCTCAAGTCCCTCTCGGTGAAGAAGCCGCCGGCCGGGGCCGGCCCTGCCTAGACCGCAGCCTCGCCGCGCTCGTCCGTGCGGATGCGGATCACTTCCTCCAGGGGGACGAGGAACACCTTGCCGTCGCCGATCTTGCCCGTCTTCGCCGACTTCACGATCGCGTCGACGGCCTTGCCGGCCATGTCGTCCGCAACGGCGATCTCGATCTTCACCTTGGGCAGAAAATCCACGGTGTACTCGCTTCCGCGGTAGATCTCGGTGTGGCCCTTCTGCCGCCCGAATCCCTTCACCTCGGTCACGGTCATTCCCTCGATTCCCGCCTCGGCCAAGGCCTCCTTCACCTCTTCCAGCTTGAACGGTTTGATGATGGCGATGATGAGTTTCATTCAGATGGGGTTCGGCAAATACCGGATGGGGACAAGCATGTTAGGGCCGCTGCGAGGACCGCGCAAGCACGGGTTCCTCGGCGGCGGCCGGGTTGGTTGGGCATACCGTCCCCAAGCAGGCACTATGCCAAGGGCTGCTCCGGCGCGACGACCGCGATGTGGAGCTCCTTGAGCTGCTTCGGCGTCACCGGGGTCGGGCTTCCAGCCATCAGATCCTGGCCCTTCTGCGTCTTGGGGAAGGCGATGACGTCCCTGATGCTGGTCGTCCCGCAGAGGAGGGCGACGATCCGGTCCAGGCCGAAGGCGATGCCCCCATGCGGGGGCGCCCCGAATGTGAAGGCGCGCAGCATGTAGCCGAAGCGGTTCTCGACCACGTCGGCCGGGATCTTCAGGACGTCCTCAAATATCTTTTTCTGGAGCGCCGGCTGGTGGATGCGGATCGAGCCGCCCCCAAGCTCCATTCCGTTGAGGACGATGTCGTAGTGCTGGCCCCGCACGGCCTTCGGGTCCGTGTCGATCAGCGCCGCGTCCTCGGCCACCGGGGCCGTGAAGGGATGATGGGTCGCGACGTAGGTCTTCTGCTCCTCGTCGTAGCTCATGAGGGGAAAGTCGACGACCCAGAGAAACCTCCAGTCGTCGGCGCGTATGGCGAGCTTCCCGCGCTTCTGGAGGAGCGCCGCGGCCTCAAGGCGTATCCTCCCGAGGATGGCGCAGGCCTTCTCCCAGGGGGCGGCCGCGAAGAAGAGCATGTCGCCGTCGACGACCTCGAGGGCGCTCCCCAGGGCCGCCTTCTCGCCCTCCGAGAGGAACTTGACGATCGGCGACTTCCACTCGCCGGCCTCGACCTTGATGAACGCGAGCCCCTTCGCCCCGAGGCTCTTCGCGACCTCCTCCAGGGCCTTCAGCTCGCCCTGCGTCAGGTCGGCGAGGCCCTTCGCGTTCAGCGCCTTCACGGACCCGCCCGAGGCCACGGTCCCCTGGAACACCTTGAACGTGGAGCCCCTGAAGGTCTCCGAGAAATCCCTGAGCTCGAGCCCGAAGCGCAGGTCGGGCTTGTCCACGCCGAACCGGTTCATCGCGTCGGAGAACTGCATCCTCGGGAACGGAGCCGCGATCTCGGTCCCAAGGACGTCCTTCCAGACCTTCCTCAGCATGCCCTCGAAGAGCTCGTAGATGTCCTCGCGGTCGACGAAGGAGGCCTCGACGTCCACCTGCGTGAACTCCATCTGGCGGTCCGCGCGCAGGTCCTCGTCCCGGAAGCAGCGGGCGATCTGGA
>PMSP01000113.1 GCA_003168315.1 Opitutaceae bacterium | reverse complement strand
CGAGGATCGACCCCCAGTGCTCCCGAAGGTGGGCGTCGTCGTAGCCCCGGAAGTCCAGGATGAACTGCAGGTTCACCTCGAGGAGGCGCGCGATGTTCTCGGCGCGCTCGATGTAGCGGCTCATCCAGTAGAGCGAGTGCGCGACGCGGGAAAGCATCACGTTGGCCTGGGGCCTGGGGGCGGGAACCTTGGGGGAGGGGGGCATCGGCTTTCGCGCAGGGTTGCTCTACTTGTCCTCGTCGAGGACCCACGTGTCCTTGGAGCCGCCGCCCTGCGAGGAGTTGACGACGAGGGAGCCCTTGCGGAGGGCGACCCGCGTCAGGCCGCCCGGCGTCACGACCGTTTTCTCGCCGCAGAGGACGTAGGGCCGCAGGTCGATGTGGCGGCCCTCTAGCCGGTCCTGGCACCAGGTGGGAGAGCGCGAGAGCATGACCGGGTCCTGGGCGATGAAGTTGCGCGGGTTGGCCGCGACCTTGGCCCGGAAGTCGGCCACCTCCTCCTTCGTCGCCGCCGGGCCGATCAGCATCCCATAACCGCCGGCCTCGTTCGCGGACTTGACCACCAGATTCGCGATGTTCTCGAGGATGAACTTCCGGTCGGCCGGCTCGGAGGCCAGGTAGGTCGGGACGTTCGGCAGGATGGGCTCCTGGTCGAGGTAGTACTTGATGACCTTCGGGATGAAGGCGTAGATGACCTTGTCGTCCGCGACCCCGGTGCCGATGGAGTTGGCCAGGGCGACGTTTCCCGCCCGGTAGGCGGCCACGAGGCCGGGCACCCCGAGCATCGAGTCCGACCGGAACACGGCGGGGTCCAGGAAGTCGTCGTCGATCCTCCGGTAGATGACGTCGACCGGCAGGAGTCCCGCCGTCGTGCGCATGTAGACGCACATGTCCTGCACCAGCAGGTCGCGGCCCTCGACAATCGGTATGCCCATCTGGCGCGCCAGGAAGCAGTGCTCGAAGTAGGCGCTGTTGTAGACGCCCGGGGTCAGGAGGACGACGCTCGGCTTGTCGCTCCGGTCAGGCGCGATGTGGAGGAGCGACTTGAGGAGAAGCTCCGAGTAGCCCTCGACCGGCCGCACCCCGTAGCTCTGGAAGAGGTTCGGGAACGCGCGGCGCATGGCCGAGCGGTTCTCGATCATGTAGGAGACACCCGACGGGCAGCGCAGGTTGTCCTCGAGGACCAGGTAGTTGCCATCGCGGTCGCGTATGAGGTCGGTGCCGCAGATGTGGATGTAGATGTCGTGAGGCACCGAGAAGTTCATGAACTCCCTGCGGAAATGCTTCGCGCTAAGGATCTGCGCGGCCGGGACGACCTTGTCCTTTATTATCTTCTGCTCGTGGTAGAGGTCGTGGAGGAAGAGGTTGAGGGCGGTGATCCGCTGGATGAGGCCGGCCTCGAGGCGCGCCCATTCGCGCGCCGGGATTATGCGCGGGATGAGGTCGAACGGGAAGATGCGCTCGGTCCCCTCGGAGTCATTGTAAACGGTGAAGGTCACCCCGCGGCGCAGGAACGCGAGGTCCACCGCGGCCCGCCTGCGCTCGAACTCGGGCAGCGGCAGCGTGCCCAGGCGCTCGACAAGGCTGCGGTAGTGCGGGCGCACCACGCCGTTGGCCTCATACATCTCGTCGAAGAATTCGCCGGGGTCGTAGGGGTTGCTTAGGAGCGACACGTGTTATTTGTTTAGGCCATCGCCACCGGTCAGCAAGTTCCTTGCCAGAGCCCGGTTCCGGATCCCCCGGGGGGATGTCACTGGGTCCCCGGGAATTTGAAGGGCACCTCGACCGCGGACTCGACGGTCCGGTCGTCCGGGGCGGTCGCCGGGTGGAATTTCCATTTTTCGACGGCGGCCTTGCAGCGGCGGGCGATGTCGTCGTCCGTCGAGCGGACGACCTCGACATTCGTCGCCGAGCCGTCGCGGCGGACGACGAGGGACAGGAGCACGTCGGCGCCCGTCTTCCTCTGGGCGGAGCTGAGCGAGGGTTCCGGCGACTCGTAGGCCTGCGCGGCGGTCTTCACCTCGCCGGCGGTGAAGACCCGGTCCTTCCTCAGGATCTGCGCCGAGAACTTGAGCGTGTCGCCCTCGGGGATCTGGCAGGATACGGGGGTGGGGTCGTATCCGGGGAGCGTGAGCTCGAACGTGGCGACCTTCGGCGTCAGGTCGTGGAGGACGAGCGGCGTCGTCCCGAGGAACGCGCCGTCCTTGCTCACGTTCGCCCCGCTCGGCTCGCTGGAGAGCTCGAGGGCGCCGTTCACCCACGTGGCCGCGGCGGGCGACCTGGCGCCCCTCGCCACCGACACATCCGCGACATGGTCGCGGCATCCCGGGCGTGAAAAGGTCACCGTGTAGTCGCCCTTCGGTATGTCGTCGATCGACGCCGGCGTCCTGCCGGTGCGGATGGGCTTCCCGTTGGGGTCGGCCGCCGGGCGGATCGCGAACTCAAGCCCGTCGGGGCTGGTCGAGAGGTCCATGCTCCCGTAGATGGTCACGAGGCGGACCACGCCGAGGTCGGTCGTCTTTGACCCCATGACCTCGGCGTTCATGGCGACGCTGTCGTAGCCCGCGAGCGAAATCTGGACCTTGTGCGTGCCGCTCTTCAGCCCGTCGGCCTTCGCCGGCGACGTGAGGGGGACCGCGCCGTCGATCGAGACCGCGGCCCCGGCCGGGTCCGTCGCCACCGTGATCGTCCCGGGAAGCTTGGACAGCCTCTCGGCCTCCAGCTCGGCCAGGACCTGCTTCCTCGTGTCATCCTCGGCCTGCCTCTTGGCGTCCTCGACCTCCTTCGCCATCTCCTTCGCGCTGCGCGCGGCCTCCACCTTGGCGGCGATCTCGGCCTCCTTGAGGCGCTGCTCGGTGACGTGGTGGGCCAGCGCCTCCTGCTCCTCCAGGTCGTTTGCCTTGGCCCGCTCCATCCGCGCCTCGAGGACGATCCCGATGGCAACCGCGATCAGCGCGGCCACCACGCCGATCCCGATGTAGAAGCCGACCCTGCTCTTGCGCTCCGGCGCCGGGGCCTCGAACGGCGGGGCCGTTCCCTTGCCCGGCAGCGGCCTCAGCTTTGAAATGGCCTCGAACGGGAGCGCGGTGACCGGGGGCGGCATCCCGCTTCCGGGCACGGAAATCTTGGGGACGGTTCCCGGCGGCGGTGCCACTGAAACCGGGGGGGGAGCGGACGGAGGCGG
>PMSP01000349.1 GCA_003168315.1 Opitutaceae bacterium | reverse complement strand
ATATTCCCGATCGACATCACCTTTCTCGACATCAGGGGCGGCGTTCTGCGCTTCGTCGACGAGACCCACACCCCGAAGGTCGACATCGTCGTCCGGGACCTGAGTGTCCATGCGACCGGCCTCCAGAACAGGCCCGACGACGACGGCGATCCGATGCCCGCAAAGATCGACATCTCCGGGGTGTCCATAGGCGACGGCCAGCTGCATCTGTTCGTGAAGCTGGAGCCCCTCGCGGTCCAGCCACACTTCGACCTGGCCCTGGAGCTGAAAAAGGTCTCCATGCCGGCGCTCAACGACTTCCTCCGCGCCTACGCCAAGGTGGAGGTTTCCGCCGGCCAGTTCGAGGTTTTCGCCCAGATGGCCATGCGAGACGGCCACTACGAAGGCTACGTTAAGCCCTTCATCGAAAACCTTAAGTTCAGCGACATCGGGGATGACGAGAAGAGCCTGGGGAAGAAGATCTGGAAAAGCCTTGTCATCGCTTTCGCCAACCTCGCGACGAACAAGGATAGCAAACAGGTGGCCACCCGGATTCCCTTCTCGGGCGAGGCCAAGGGGATTGACGTCCACGTCTGGAAGACGATCGAGAACGGGCTCCACCACGGTTTCATCAAGGCCCTTTCACCTGGATTTGAAGGGACCACCCATCCCGACGGCGGCCCCGCCCTGCCGCCCGCGCCGCCCGCCGAAAAACCCAGTGCACCAAAGCAATGACTGGAATCCGGAATCGGAAGCGATTGCCCGGCGACAACTGACGTCCAGCTTCTGCGCAGGACGATCACCGATATAGGCGGCGCCCCCTAGGAACCCTGTTTACCTCGGGCAGTGCTGTCAGTCCTGGGTCGACAGCGAATCTGCGATCAAGCGGAAGTTATGCTCGTTGCTGAGAAACCTCTCGATCTCCTCGCGCCTGGCTCCGGAGCCCTTCTCGATGCGCTCCAGCAGCTCGTCTTCCCTGCCATCCACATAGTAGAGGTCGCTGTCCGTGAGCGCGGCGTATTTCTCCTTCAGTTTTCCCCGGGCGACCGACCAATCCCCCATTATCCTAAGCGTGTACATATTCATTTGATTTAGTTTCTGGTGTTTATGTTGAAATCTAGCTCCTGACCGCCGAAAACGTTCTGCACACAGGCGGCGATCGGGAAATCCATATCTGGTTTGGTCACCGTTTGCCCCGAACGGTTCCCGCTGCACGATAAACAATGGGAGCCGGCAGATTTTTATGAGCCTGCCTGCATGTTGGCGTTCCAGAATGGCCGAATTGCCATGTCCCCTTTTAACGCATCGGCAGGGGCCTAATGCTTCGCTCATGAGGCGAGGAAATTGGCCCGATCGCGTGCATGCATTTCGCAAAGGCCGAATACGGCTTCATGCAGATTGCACTCTCATAATGCCCTGCCGTCAGTCAGCTATCGATATATATCTCATTTTGGATTAGCATGTTATGTTTTCACCTATGAATTGGCACTCCACGAGCTAAAGGAAGGTTCACTCAGTCGAAAATCAACCCCTCCCACCCAATGAAAATCCAACAAATGCTAGCCATCACACTGATGACGGTCACCCCGGCCATCCTGTTCGCCAATACCGAAACCGACCGCCAGATTGAGGATGCCGCCAAGGCGTCGTACAACTACCGCGCGGTTCTCGACAACCACATCAGGGTGCATTCCGACGATGGCATCGTCACCCTTAAGGGAACCGTACAGGACCGCGACGAGCGGGCACTCGCAGAGGACACCGTGAAGAACCTCCCTGGCGTCGTCTCCGTGGTCAACAAGATCAAAGTCGAGTCAGAGCCGGCCGAGCACTCGGACGCCTGGATCGGCCTCAAGATCCGCAGCGAGCTCCTCGTGCATGCCAACGTAAGTGCCACGGCAACCAAGGTCGACGTGAATAACGGCGACGTTTTCCTCACCGGCACCGTCGACAACAGCGCCGAGAAGGACCTCACCGAGGCCTACGTCAAGGACGTTGACGGCGTCAGGTCCGTCAAGAACGACCTCGTCGTGAAGGAATCGTCCGACTCGAACGACCACCCGGTCAGCGAGACAATGGATGACGCCTCCATCACCTCCCAGGTGAAGTACTCGCTTCTCTCCCACCGCTCAACGAGCGCCATCAACACGAAGGTCACGACCAAGGACGGCGTCGTCATGATCTCGGGCGAGGCTGGCTCCGATGCCGAGAAGGACCTCGTCACCAAGTTCGCCAGCAGCATCCGCGGCGTCCGCTCTGTCGACAATGACATGACGGTCAAGATGAACTGAGCCGCCAGTATTCCTTCAGTTTAAATCCGAATCCGGCGGGTCGGCCAAAAGCCGCCCGCCGGATTCTCATTTTCGGAACTCGAGGCCCGCGGGTTGCCCGTTTGGATCCCCGAAACGCGCGGCCTATCCTAGGCCCATTTTTTTCCTTTTCCTGTAAAGCGTCGCCTGGTCGATCCCGAGTACCTTGGCGGCATCGACCATGCTCGCGGTCCGCTCAAGGACCCGCCGTATATGGAGTTCCTCGAGCTGCTCGACGGTGACAGAACCTCCAGGGGCGATTGATTCGATTCCCGCGGCGTCCGGCCCCGAGCCGGAATCGAAGCGGAGCTCGGAAGGCAGGTCGGCCGCCGTGATCCGGTCGCCGCCGGCCAGTATCACGGCCCTCTCGATCGCGTTTCGAAGCTCACGCAGGTTTCCGGGCCACGGATAGTGCTGAATTGCCGCCTCGGCATCCGGCGTGAAGGCCATCGAGGGCCGGCCGCAGCTCTGGGCGAAATGCGTCAGGTAATGCTGGGCGAAACGAAGGAGGTCCTCCGGCCGCTCCCTAAGGGAGGGCATTTTCACGGCTATCACATTGAGGCGGTAATAAAGATCCTCCCGGAACGCACCCTCGCTGACCCGCTTCTTAAGGTCTCTGTTTGTGGCGGCGACAATCCGCACGTCCGCGTGCCGGGTCACCGTTTCCCCCACCCGCTCGTATTCCCTCTCTTGGAGCAGGCGCAAAAGCTTCGGCTGAATTTCGAGGGGCAGGTCGCCTATCTCGTCCAGGAAAAGCGTGC
>PMSP01000317.1 GCA_003168315.1 Opitutaceae bacterium | reverse complement strand
CGCCGCGGGCGGCGCCGCCACCGGCATCGGGGCCGTGGTGGCGGACTTCGGCAACACGACGGGCCTGGGCGCCCTCGGCGGGGAGCCCATGATGCCGCCGGCCGTCTCCGTGGTGAGCGAGGGCTTCGGCCGGCCGGCGGACGCGACTGGCCGGGGCGCGGGCTCGGGCTCAGGTTCGGCGGCCGGCTCCGGTTCCGGCTCCTCCTCGGGCAGCGGCTCGGCCTCCGACCAGTCGGGGATCCACACGTCGGAGGCCCGCATCCTGACGCTCAGGNNGAAGTAGAACTTCTCCCAGAATCCCTTCACCTGGGGAATGTGGTGCTTGCGGTACTTGCCTAAATGAGACCCGTCCGCGTCGATCACGGCGGCCGTGTTGTACAGCACCACCGAGAACTGGGATTGCACCGCGGCGTCGGAGAACTTGAAGCCGAGCTCGGCCGCCAGCTTGCCGATGTCCGCTTCCCACTGAGGGATTCCCGCCGCCGCGGCGGTCTCGCGGACGAACCACGCCTGCCGGCCGGTCAGCCCCGGGCAGGCGAGCATGGGCGGATTCCCGGAGGAGGGAAGCTGGGCGAGCGCCTCCTTGAGCGCGGGGCCGATGATCGCGGCGATCTTCGGCCCGGCGTCCGTGAAGTCATAGGTGTCGGTGTAGAACAGCCGGGCGCCCGCGCCGCGGAACTTGAGCTTGAGCGCGGACTGCACCGCCTCGTAGATCGACTCCATGCCAACGGGGAAGGCTACGGCGGCCTCGACCCCCTTGCCGGTCACGAGGAGCAGGTTGGAGCCGTCGATACCCAGGTCCCAGAGCGCGACGGCCGCCCCGTTGCCCCCCATGCGCAGCGCCCTGCCGACCGCGCCGACGCTCGCGAACATGGCCGGCGTCACGGCCTTGGGGTCCACCTTCAGCTCGAGGAGCCCGGTCGAGGCGCGCTCGAGCGCGGCCAGCGTGGAGAAGGCCATCACCCATTTGTCGGCGCCGTTCTCGGTCATCGTCCCGCCGTCGCCCGCGTTGCACGCGGCGTAGGCGAGCGCGACCCTCTGGTCCGACTGCTTGCCGAAGGCGATCGCGCGGAGCGCGTCCGCCGTCCGGTCCAGGAGCGCCTCCGTGTCGGTCGATACGTACCAGCTGACGGGCGTCGGCCAGACGCACGCGGCCGCCTTGATGCCGTCCTCGCTCCTCGTCGGCGCGATCTTGTCTAGGAGCGCGTCCAGCGCGGCCTTGTTCTCAAGCGCGCATTCCCCGCCCGCCACCACCGTCCCGCTTTCCGCCCGCAGCGCATGGAGCGAGAACTGGGTCAGGGCTAGGATGACTTGGGTGTCTTCGGCCTTGGGCATGTTCGACGATTATCGGCGGGTAATCGTAGTCCTTCAGGCCTTGGCGAAATTCTTCAGGCGCTCCTGCAGCTGGCGGTTGCGCTCCTCGAACATGACTTCCTTTGCGGCGAGGGCGGCGACCTGCGCCTCCATCTTCGCCCGGTGCTCGTGCTGCTGGGCCTCGGCCCTCATGAGGGAGTCGACGCCGGCCTGCAGCTTGGTCCGCTCGGCCTCGATGGCGGCCTCCCGCTTGCGGACCTCGGCCTCGCGGGCCTTGACGCCTCCCTCGATCTCGTTGCGCACGGAGACAAGCTTGGCCCTGAGCTCCGCGAGCGACTGGGCCTCCGCCTTGAGCTTCGCCTGGGTCTCCTTTGTCTCGCGCTCAAAGGAGGCCCTCTCCGCGGCGAACAACGCCCGCTCGTTCGCGAGCTCGGCCCTTTCCGCGGGGTTTTCCGCCTCGCGCGGCGGGGGCTCCGGGGCGAGCTTTCCCGCGTCGGCCTTCAGCCGGGCTAGCTTGGCCTCCCACTGGGCGGCCTCGTCCTCGAGCGCCTTCACCTTCTTCGCGGCGTCGGACTGGAGCGCCCTGTTGATGGCGGACGCCGCCTTTGACGCCGCGGCCGAGGCCGAGATGTCGGTCTCCAGCGCGACGCGGTCCTTCTCGAGCCTAGCCGAGATTATCGCCGCGTTGGCCTCGCGCCTTTCCAGGGCCTCCTCTCGTTCCTCCGGCGTCATGGGAAACGGATACGGGACGCCGGCCGGCCGCCTCCGGAGAGGGCCGGCCGTGCGCGGGCCGCTTCGGCCCGGCATGTCGTTCTGGTTGGTAGGTTTGTCGCAGGCACGCTTTCCCCGATTTCAGGCCCGGGATTGGCTCACCTAGGTTTCCCATTCGCGGCGCCCGTGTCAAATCGCATGGATTGCCGACTTCGACACGGCAAGTCCGGCCTCCTTGAGCGCCTCGCTCATCGTCGGGTGGGCGTGGATCGTGCGCCCCAGGTCCTCCGCGCTGCCCCCGTATTCCATGTGGGCGACCACCTCCGCGATAAGTTCGCCCGCTCCCCGGCCGAGGATCTGCGCCCCGAGGATCCGGTCGGTCTTTGCGTCGGCCACGATCTTGACGAAGCCGTCCGTCGAGTCGTTCGCGATGGCGCGCCCGTTCGCCGCAAAGTTGAACTTGCCGACGTTGATGGCGATCGACGCCGCCCTTGCGGCGTCCTCGCCCATGCCGACCGAGGCGACCTCGGGATCGGTGTAGACGATCGCCGGGACGAGGTTCCAGTCGATGTGGCCGGCCTTGCCCGCGATCCACTCGGCGACGGCGGCCCCGTCCTCCTCGGCCTTGTGGGCGAGCATGGGGCCAGCGACGACGTCGCCGATCGCCCAGATCCCGGGGACGCCGGTCCGCAGCTGCGCGTCCACCCGGACGCGCTTCTTCTCGTCAAGGGCGACCCCGGCCCTGTCGAGGCCGAGCCCGTCCGTATAGGGCCGGCGCCCGACGGCCACCAGGACCTTCTCGGCCGGGAATTCCAGGGCCTTTCCCTCGCGCTCGGCGGTCAGGACGACGCCCGCGCCCTCGGACCTGAGCCCCGTCACCTTGGCGCCGGTCTCGATCTTGATCCCCTGCTTCTGCAGGAGCCGGGAGAAGCTTCGGACGACATCGTCGTCGTAGGCCGCGACGATCTTCGGGAGGAACTCCACCACCGTGACGCTGCTGCCGAGGCGCGCCCAGACGGAGCCGAGCTCGAGGCCGATCGCCCCGCCCCCGACGACGACGAGGGTCGGGGGCGCCCTCTCGAACGCGATCGCCTGGTCGCTCGAGACGACGGTCTTCCCGTCGAACTTCATGAAGGGGAGCTCGACGGGCGCGGAGCCGGTCGCGATGACGAAGTTCCTCGCGGACAGCGAGAGCGTCCCCGCGTCGCCCTTGACGGACAGGGCCGTCGGGGAGGTGAAGGTGGCCTCGCCCCTGAGGACCTCGACCTTCCTCGCCTTGGCCAGGGCGGCCACGCCGCCCACGAGCCTCGCGACCACCGCGTCCTTGCGCTTGAGCAGCGTTGCTATGTCGGCCGAGACGGTCCCCACCTTGATGCCGTGGTCGCCCGCGTGGTCGCGCGCGAAGACGAGCTGCTCCGAGGAATAGAGGAGGGCCTTGCTCGGTATGCAGCCCACGTTGAGGCAGGTCCCGCCGAGCGTCGCCCGCTTGTCGAC
Source organism: Opitutaceae bacterium (assembly GCA_003168315.1). GTDB lineage: Bacteria > Verrucomicrobiota > Verrucomicrobiia > Opitutales > Opitutaceae > Palsa-1447. The sequence continues at coordinate 82 of PMSP01000317.1, read as the reverse complement.
CATGGCCACCCGGAGCCCGAGCTGCGCCGCCCGGAAGGCGCACACGTAGCCGCCGGGGCCCGCGCCGATCACCACCACGTCG
>PMSP01000070.1 GCA_003168315.1 Opitutaceae bacterium | reverse complement strand
AAACTTGTCTGTCTTCTCGGTGGTTCGGTTGAACACCGAGATCTGGAAGCCGTGGTCGGCGATATTCAGCGCGAGGTTCTGGCCCATAACTGCGAGGCCAACGAGCCCGATGTCGGAGAGTGGTTTAGCCATACGGGCGCAATCTTCCCCACCCGCGCCGGGAAACCAAGCTGTTTCTCAGTACTTCTTCGGGGTGGGCGTCGGCGCCCCGCCCGGCATCTGCATCTGCTTCGTCTGGTAGGCGCCCGCGGTCGGGAAAAACGGCGCTATCCGGTCGATCGTCGAGGTGAGGAACTTGGGCTCCGTCCTGTGGTAGATCCAGTTGAACCAGAGGAGGCCTCCCCCGATGAAGGCGGCCCCGCCCAGCACGAACTTGTTTATCTTCAACACCCTCTGGATGACGATGAAGACGACGATGACGGCCAGAATGCCCAGTCCGATCTTGCCCCAGAACGCGGGCGGGATCGCCTTGAGCTTGTCGAGGGTTGTGACGGCGAGAAGAAGGTTATAGGGTGCCATCTTGGTTTCCTTGGTTTGTAACAATAGGGCGCCTTCCTGTCCAGCCGAAGCAAACAACCGGCAACACCCGAATCTGGCGCCTATTTTTTCTTCCCCCGCCCCGGAGGCCGGGCGGGCCCGCCAGCCGCGCAGTTGACCCACTCACTCTCCCCGTCGCCGTAATGCTCCTTCTTCCAGATGGGGAGGCGCGCCTTGATCTCGTCGATTATGTAGCGGCATCCGTCGAAAGCCGCGGGCCGGTGCCCGGCCGTGACCGCGACCCAGACGGCCAGGTCGCCCAGCGCCAGGCTTCCCGTGCGGTGGACGCACAGGACCCCGACCAGCTGGAATTTCTCTCGAGCCTCGGCGACCACCTTGCAGCCCTCCTTCTCGGCCAGCGGGAGATAGGCCTCATAGTCGAGCGCGCGAACCGGCCTGCCGAGGTTCTCCTGGCGAACCCGGCCCTCGAAGGTGACGCACGCGCCGGCGCGCGTGTCGCCGAGTGCGGCCATCAGGGCCGCGGTGTCGATCGCCTCGCCGGTCAGCCGGAAATCCATGGGGCTATCCTCCCGCGACGGGCGGAATGAAGACAAGCGTGTCGCCATCCCGGAGCGCCGTGGACCAGGGCTCGAAGTCCTCGTTGATCGCGACCCTCAGCCCGTCCCGGGGAAAGGTGAGGCGGTGGAGCGCGCGGAGCTCGTCGTAGAGCTCGCCGGCCGTCGCCGCCTCCGTGGCCACCCTCTCGTCGTCCAGTCCCCGCTGCTCGCGCAGGATCGCGAAATACCGGACGCGGACGGTTTTCACGGCGCGCGGTAGGCCCTCTTGCCGCCCGTCTTCTCGAGGAGCCGGATGTCGCGGATCACGATGGCATGCGACGCGGCCTTGCCCATGTCGTAAAGCGTGAGCGCGGCGATGCTGGCCCCGGTCATCGCCTCCATCTCGACCCCGGTCCGCGCCTCGGCGCTCGCGCGGCAGTGGACCTCGACCTCGACGGAGCCGTCCCCTGCCGGCGGGCGGGCCAGGAGCTCCACGCTGCAGTCGTCGAGCGGGAGCGGATGGCAGAGGGGTATGAGCTCGGAGGCCCTCTTGGCGCCCATGATCCCGGCGAGCGTCGCCGCCTGGAAGACCGGGCCCTTGGGGGTCCTTATCTCGCCGCCCTCCAGCAGGCGGGCGAGCTCCCGGGGCAGGACGACCACGGCGACCGCGTGCGCCCTGCGGCGCGTGACGGCCTTCCCCTCGACATCCACCATCCGCGGGCGGTTGTCTGCGTCGACGTGGGAGAGGCTGCGCTTGGGGGCCATCGGCGGGGATGATGGGCGGGCGCTCCGCCCGACCGCAACCCTTCGGTGCGCGCCCGCTCAGGCCCAGCTCCTGAAGGGCGCGATGTAGCCCGCCGGGAAGTCGTCCTGGCCGGCGGGCAGCTCGAGAAAGCCGTCCGTGTCCACGAGGCCGGAGAAGTCCCCCGACGAGTTCATGGGCGCCGGGGTCGCCACGAGCTCCGCCCTCGGCCCGCTCGAGAGGCGCACGGGCAGCAGGCACGCGAGCTTGGGCTGGAAGACCACCGGCCCGGAAAGCGCGGCCTGCAGGAGGGGGCGCGCCGTCATCCCGCTCGCGTGGTCCAGCGCGGGCAGCACGTAGCGGTGGAGGCAGGTGTAGGCCGAGACCGGGTTGCCCGGCAGCGCGAACACCGGCGTCATCCTCCCGCTCAGGCCGAACCAGAAGGGCTTGCCGGGCCTCTGGGCGACGCCCTGGAAGATCTTCTTCACCCCCTGCCGGCTGAGCTCCGAGGGCAGGAAGTCGAACTTGCCCTTCGATACGCCGCCCGTGATGAGCACGATGTCGTATTCCGCGAGGATGTGCCAGAGCATGTGCTCGATCTCGTGGCGGACGTCGCGAAGGTGGAAGCGGTCGGCGCGCGGGTAGCCCGCGCTGATGAGGGCCGCCCGGATTGCATGGTCGTTGCTCCGGCGGATCTGGTGCGGCGCCACCAGCGCTTCCACCTCCACGAGCTCGTCGCCCGTCGCGATGACGGCGACCTTGGGCGAGTGGGAGACCGTGAGGGCCGGGTGGCCGCAGGAAGCCGCGACCGCGATCTCCCGCCCCGTCAGCCGGGCCCCGGAGCGCACGACGACCTCGCCGGCCCGGTGGTCCGACCCGCGGCGGTGCACGTTACGGCCGGGGACGGGGGCCCCGCCGCCGGCCTGCAGGGTCATCCAGTCGCCCTCGCGCGCGGTCTCCTCGTAGGGAACGACGCAGTCGGCGCCCTCGGGAAGGACGGATCCCGTCATGACCTCGATGCAGGCCTGGTCGGAGGGCCCGAGCGTGAACGGCCTCATCCCCGCGGCCTGGGTCGACTCCACCTGGAACCTGGCCACCCCCCCTGCGGCCGCGGCCGCGCGCAGCGCGTACCCGTCCATCGTCACCCTGTCGAAGGGGGGAAGGTCGCGGTCCGCCCGGAGGTCGGCCCGGAGCACCCTCCCGTGGGCCTCGGCTATCGCGCAGTCCTCCCTGTGAAAGAGCGGAATCGCGTCGAATATCAGCCTCTCGGCGCCTGCGGGTGTGAGCACGCTGCAAGATAGGACATAAATACCGCCTCGCGAAAATAACGTTTTGGTGTTTTTTTTCCAAACCACATGCCCGCCGTCCGCGACACGCTCGGCCGCCCGATACGCGATCTCCGGATCTCGGTCACGGACCGCTGCAATTTCCGCTGCCCCTACTGCATGCCGAAGGACGCGTTCGGCCCCGGCCACGCCTTCCTTGCCGACTCCCGCCTGATGACGCTACCGGAGCTGGTGAGGATCGCCCATGCGTTCGCCGGTCTCGGCGTCGAGAAGGTGCGACTGACGGGCGGCGAGCCCCTCCTCAGGGCGGACCTGCCGGCCATCATCCGTGCGTTGAAGAAGGACCTGGGGATCCGCGACCTCTCCCTGACCACGAACGGGTGGTTCCTCGGCAAGCAGGCGGCGGCGCTCCGCGACGCCGGCCTCGACCGCCTGAACGTCTCGGTCGACGCCCTCGACGGGGCCACGGCGGCCCGCATGAACGGCCTCGGCTTCAGCGTCGCGCGCGTCCTGGAGGGGATTGACGCCGCCGCCGCCGCGGGATTCCCGGTCAAGGTGAACTGCGTCGTCCAGCGGGGGGTCAACGACGGCGAGATCCTGCCCCTCTGCGGGTACTTCAGGGGCCGCGGGCACACCCTCCGGTTCATCGAGTTCATGGACGTCGGCAACACCAACCGCTGGTCCCTCTCCCAGGTCGTGCCCGCCCGCGAGATCGTGGAGCGGGTGTCGGCGGCGTGGCCGCTCGAGGCCGTGGGCCCGGCCTACCGCGGCGAGGTCGCCTCCCGTTACCGCTACCTGGACGGGCGCGGCGAGATCGGGATCGTCAGCTCCGTCACCGCGCCCTTCTGCACCGACTGCAACCGGGCCCGGCAATCCGCCGACGGGAGGCTCTTCACGTGCCTC
>PMSP01000316.1 GCA_003168315.1 Opitutaceae bacterium | reverse complement strand
CCTGGTACGAGAACAACCGCGCAAGCATCGGCCACGGCACCGAGGTGCCGGTCCCGGCCTCCCTCAACTACGAGCTCTGGCAGGGGCCCGCCCCCCGCCGGCCGTACCGGAGCAACGTCATCCCGTACAACTGGCACTGGTTCTGGCATTGGGGGACGGGCGAGGCGCTGAACAACGGCACCCATGAGGTGGACGTCTGCCGGTGGGCGCTGGGGGTCGACTGGCCGACCAAGGTCACCTCGACCGGCGGGCGCTTCCGCTTCAAGGACGACTGGCAGACCCCCGACACGCAGGTGATCGGCTGGGACTATGCCGGGGAGAAGTCGATCAGCTGGGAGGGGCGCAGCTGCAATCCCTACCCGACCGAGGGGCTGTCCCGGGGCGCCGTGATCTACGGCACCGAGGGAACCGCGCTCCTCGAGAACAACAACTACACCGTCTACGACATCAAGAACCGGAAGGTGAAGGAGATGGTCGAGCCCGCGGAGGCCAGCGGGACGAACACCCATAGCGCGAACGGGATCCGCCTGGACCGGATGCACGTGAGGAACTTCATCGACGCGGTCCAGGGCGGCGTCCCGCTCAATTCCCCGATCTCCGAGGGATACAAGAGCGTGGGGATGCTCCTCCTCGGCAACATCTCCCAGCGCGTCGGGCGCTCCCTGGACTGCGACGCCTCGGACGGGCACATAATGAACGACGCCGAGGCGATGAAGCTCTGGCGCCGCGACTACGAGCCGGGCTGGGAGCCCCAGGCCTGAGGCGCGCTCAGGCCGAGCGCCTTGTCCTCGAGAGCACGCCGAGCCCGAGCGTGATCATGGCGACCGTGCCGCCGAGCACCAGCAGGTCCTGGTTGGGGTTCAGGTCGAAGCGCGAGAGGAAGGCGAGGTAAGCGGCGCCGACGGCGATCCCGATGTAGTCGGTGCAGTTCTGGATCGACACCGTCTTCCCCAGCTTCGTCTGGTCCGTCTCCGACTGGAGCGCCGCGTTGAAGGGGACGACGAGGAGCCCGGCCGCCGCGCCCGTTATGACGAGGACGATGACGACGAGGACCAGCCCGTAATGGCCTCCGAGGAGCCCCAGGCCTGCCAGGCCCGCCGCCAGCAGGAAGGCGTACCTCCTCGCCCAGCTGAGGTCGCCCGTCTTGTGGAGCTGCCCGGCGAGGAACGCCCCGAGGACGATCCCGACGACCATCCCCAGCTTGAGGAGCACCAGCTTGAAGTTGGTGACGTTCGTTATCCCGGCCTCCGAGTAGACCCGCAGACCCCAACCCTGCAGCGCGGACTTGAGCGTCGACCCCGCGAACCAGAAGAGCGCCGATCCGAGCAGAATCCGGCCCAGCCGGGCGTTGCGGACAATCGTGACGAAGCTTGAGGCGAACTCGCCCATGCTGTGGCGAAGCGAGGCCCGGGGGTTGTGCGGGGTCAGCCCCATCGCGGCGTTGCAGAGGAAGGCCGCCCCGTAGAGCGCGGCGCACGCCCCGTAGCAGATGGGCACCGAGAGCGTGAGGTCATAGAGGATGCCGCCCCCCATGAGCCCGGCGACGATCGCCACGAGGGTCAGCATCTCCACCGTCCCGTTCGCCTTCACCAGCCGGTCGAACCTGACGATCTCGGGCAATATCCCGTACTTCGCTGGGGAATAGACGCAGGCGCCGATCCCGACCACGAAGTAGGCCCCCACCTGGATCGAGTGGCTAGCCGCGCCGGTATACGCATACACGCCGGCGAACCCGATGGCGGTTCCCAGCAGCTTGACCAAGTTGCCCCCGACGAGCCATGTCGTCTTCGGCATGCGGTCGTTCAGGAAGCCCGCCAGGGGAGCGAAGACGATGAACGGGACGCTGAAGACCAGGCCGAAGAGCGCATTTTCGCCGTTGATGACGGCCTCGGTGATCCGGCCGGTGTTGAGCGCGTACGTGAGGGGCCCGAGTATCGCGGCCAGGAGGAAGTTGTCGCCAAAGGCGCCCAGGAACTGCCCCACGAGGAGGAGCGGGTAGTTGCGGGGGATGGGCCGGGCTTCGCTCATGCGTCCTGCGGGAGAAAAGGGGGCAAAGCGGCCGGGTGCGAGCTATTGTCAGAGGAAGAGCCCCACCCCTGCGCCGAACATGGCGATTATCGTCACGGCGACGACCCCGCGGCTCAGGCCGGAGGTCGCCTGCCCGTTCATGATCTTCGAGTCCGTCGCGACCATGTAGATCCCGACGAGGAGGAACGGGGCCAGGAGCCCGTTGATCACGGCCGTCCAGTAGAGCGTCTTGATCGGGGAGAGCTTGAGGAAATCCATCACGATCCCGCAGGCGATCGAGATGATGAGGACAATGTAGAACTCGCGGGCCCCCTCGTAGGGCTCGTCCAGCCCCTCCGGCCAGTCGAAGGTCTCGGCGAAGGCGTAGGCCGCCGACCCGGCGAGGGTCGGGATCGCGAGGCAGCCGACCCCGATCAGGCCGAGGGTGTAGAGGAGGGTCGCAGCGCTGCCCGCGAGCGGCTTGAGCGCCTCGGCCGCCTCCTTCGACGTCGTTATCTGGGTGATCCCGTGGCGGTGGAGCGTCGTCGCGCAGCAGAGGATCACGAAGAACATGACCAAGTTCGAGAAGAACGTCCCCAGGCCCACGTCTATCCTGCGGTTCACGATCTCGTTCGAGGTCGCCCCGTGGCGAAGGACGAGCATCCGCCTGCCCTTCGCCTTCTCCTCCTCGACCTCCTGCGCCGCCTGCCAGAAGAAGAGGTACGGGCTGATCGTCGTCCCGAGGATGGCGACGATCGTCCCCCATGCGTCCCTGTCCGCCGGCCATGACGGAACGAAGGTGTCGCGCAGGACGCCGTGCCAGTCGGGGTGCGAGAGAAAGGCCGTGAGGACATAGGCCCCGAGGCTCAGCACGAGCCACATCATGACCCGCGCTATCTGGTGGTAGCGGAACTTGACCGTGACAACCGCTATCGCGACGCCAAAGACGACGACGAACACTTGGGAATTGAGCCCGGTGAGGAGCTCGCCCGCGTCCGCCATGCCCGCCAGGTCGGCGCCCACGTTGATCGTGTTAGCGATGAGGAGGGCAACCACGAAGGCGATGCATAGCCATTTTGTAAATCGTTGCTTGAGATTTCCGGCCAGGCCCTGCCCCGTCACCTTGCC
>PMSP01000032.1 GCA_003168315.1 Opitutaceae bacterium | reverse complement strand
CGAGCTGGCCGACGCGGCGGGCAGCCGCCGCCTCGTCGGGGGCCAGATGGAGGACTTGATCGCGGAGAGGGGCCGGGGCGCGACGCCCGAGCTCCTCAAGTATATCCACCTGAACAAGACCGCCGCCATGATCGAGGCCTCGCTCACGATGGGCGGACTCTGCTCGGGCGCGCCCCGCGGGACGATCGACACCCTGCGTGCGGCGGGCAGGGAGCTCGGCCTCGCCTTCCAGATCGTCGACGACGTCCTCGACGCGACCGCCGACACCGCCACCCTGGGCAAGACGGCCGGCAAGGACGCGCGGGCCGGGAAGGCCACGTACGTCTCGGTGCACGGGATCGACGAGGCCCGCCGCCTCGCCCGGGAGCGCTCCGACTCGGCGATCCAGGCCTTCCGGAGCCTGCCGGGCGACACCACCTTCCTCACCGCCCTCGCCGAGGGCCTGGTCGGCCGCTCCCACTAATCGTTGCAAAATGGGGGCCGTTGGCTTCCCTTTTTGGGCAAGCTACCCCATGCCCCGATTCATCCTCCGCGCCTCCGCGCTCGCGCTGGCGATTGCCGCCCAAGCGCGCGCCTCCCCGCCCGTCTCCAGTGCCCAGGTCCTGGACGCCATCCGCGTCTTCGAGGCCAATGCCTCGGGAAGCCTGACCTCGGCTAAGCCCGCCGACGAGGCGAACGCCGCGGTCGCACGGGCCTCGAACACGATCCTAAGGTACTCGCTTGAGAGCGACAGCGTGGTCGTCGACATGGGAAACGACTCCGTCCCGTGGTGCGACCTCAAGAAGGGGATCAGCGACCTGCCCCATTCCGGCGAGCGCGGCCTCCTCCTCGCCGCCTACCTGGCCGGGAGCGTCAAGGCGCAGCTCCAGTCGGGCAAGCAGGACCCGAATCCCTATCCCGGATGGGTCGCCATGCTCCGCGTCTACCGCGCGGTCAAGATGCGGGAGGGGGTGACGATCCCCGAGGTCGACTCGCTTCTCGGCCGGCAGATGGACGGGACCCTCGAGTCCTACGCCGCCGCCGCGGTCCAGAGGTCGACCGACAGCCTGCGCAGGGCCTACGGGCCCGGCGGAGCGCCGAGGCAGATCGAGACCGCCTCCTCGCAGCCCTGATCAGGTGGCCGCAGCCGCCGCCTTGATCAGCTCGACAAAGCTCCTGGCCTCGAGGCTCGCGCCCCCGATCAGGCCGCCGTCGATGTCCTTCTGCGACAGGAGCTCGGCGGCGTTGGCCGGCTTCATCGAGCCGCCGTAGAGTATCCGCACCCGCTGCGCGGCGGCCTCCCCGTAGAGCTTGGTGAGGAGCCCCCGGATGAAGCCGTGGACCTCCTGGGCCTGCTCCGCCGTCGCGACCTTTCCGGTGCCTATGGCCCAGACGGGCTCGTACGCGACGACGACCGAGGGGGCCTGGTCCTTGCCGACGCCCTCGAGGGCCCGCTCCGCCTGGGACTGGATGACCCTGAGGGTCGAGGCGCTCTCGCGCTCGGCGAGGCTCTCCCCGACGCAGAGGATCGGCCGCAGCTGGTTCTTGAGAGCGGCGAGGACCTTCTTGTTCACGAGCTCGTCCGTCTCGGCGAAGAGCGTCCTTCTCTCGCTGTGCCCGAGGATGACGTGGGTCGCGAAGAGGGCGCGGAGCATCGGGGCCGACACCTCGCCGGTGAACGCCCCCGACGCCTCGAAGTGCATGTTCTGGGCGCCGAGCTTGATCAGCGACCCGTCGATCGCCCCGGCAACGGACTCAAGCGCCGTGAACGGCGGGCAGATGACGACCTCGACGTCGGGCTGCGCGCCGACCGAGACCACGAGCTCGTGGGCCAGGGAGGCGGCGTCGGCCGACGTCTTGTTCATCTTCCAGTTCCCGGCGATGAGCTTCTTGCGGATCATGGGTTTTGGAGGGGCCGCCGGCGTTCAGGTTTCCAGGAACGCAACACCGGGAAGGACCTTGCCCTCAAGGTACTCGAGGCTGGCGCCCCCGCCAGTGGAGCAGTGGGTCACCTTGTCGGCGACGTTGAATTTCCTGGCGGCCGTGGCGGTGTCCCCGCCGCCGACGACCGTCGTGGCGCCATGGGCGGTGGCCTCGGCGATCGCCTCCGCCATCGCCCGGGTCGACGCCGCAAACTTGTCGAACTCGAAGACGCCGGAGGGCCCGTTCCAGACGATCGTCTTCGCGCGCAGGATCGCCTCGCCGTAGAGGGCGATCGACTTCGGGCCCGCGTCGAGGCCCATCCATCCCTTCGGGATGCCGGTCGAGTCGTCCGCCGGGCGCGTCGCCGCGTTGGGGTCGAACTTGTCCGCGCAGACGTAGTCCACGGGCAGGATGATCGCGACGCCGCGCGCCTTCGCCTTCTCGGTGAGCTCGGCGACGATCTTCGCCCCCTCGGGGTCGAACAGGCTGTCGCCGATCTCCATCCCGTTCAGGACCTTCTTGAATGTGTAGGCCATCCCGCCGCCTATGATGATCTCGTCGGCCTTCTCGATCAGGTTGCGGATGAGGGGAATCTTGTCCGCTATCTTCGCGCCGCCGACGATGGCGAGGAGCGGCCGCCTCGGGCTGGCGATCACGGCCGCAAAGGCCTTGAGCTCCGCCTCCATAAGGAACCCGGCGGCCTTCTGCGGCAGGTTGACGCCCACCATGGAGGAGTGCGCACGGTGGGCGGTCCCGAAGGCGTCGTTCACGTAGACGTCGCCGAGCTTGGAGAGGCTGGCCCTGAATGCCGCCACCGCCGCGGGGTCCGCCTTGCGGGACGTTCCGTCGTCGAGCTTCACCTTGCCCTCCTCCTCGATGTGGAAGCGCAGGTTCTCAAGCAGGATGACGGAGCCCGGGGCGGCGCCGGCGCAGGCGGCCTCGACGGCCTCGCCGACGCAGTCGCCGAGAAAGGTGACCGGCCGGCCAAGGAGCCTCTCGAGCTCGGCCGCGACGGGCTTGAGCGAGTACTTCGCCGCCTTCTGGCCGTCGGGGCGCCCGAGGTGGCTCATCAGGACGACGGACGCCCCCTGGTCGAGGGCGTAGCTTATCGTCGGCACCGCCGCCGCTATCCGCTGGTTGTTCGTGATCGCGCCGGTCTTCTTGTCCTGCGGCACATTGAAGTCCACGCGGATGAGGACGCGCTTCCCCGAGAGTTGGAGGTCGCGGATGCTCTTGAAACTCATAGACCGGCAGCGACCTTCTTGAGGAGGTCAACGCAGCGGTTGCTGTAGCCCCACTCGTTGTCGTACCAGCTGACGAGCTTGAAGAAGCGGCTGTTGAGCTCCATTCCCGAGCCCGCGTCGAAGATCGACGAGCTCTTGTCGTGGATGAAGTCGCTCGAGGCGACCTCGTCGGCCGTGTAGGCGAGGATGCCCTTGAGGTAGGTCTCGCTCGCCGTCTTCATGGCCTCGCAGATCGCCTTGTAGGAGGTCTCCCTGGTGGTGCGGACCACGAGGTCGACGACGGAGACGGTCGGCGTCGGGACGCGAAACGACATGCCGGTCAGCTTGCCCTTCACCTCCGGGCAGACCAGGCCGACGGCGCGGGCCGCGCCCGTGGTCGACGGGATGATGTTGATCGCGGCCGAGCGGCCGCCCTTCCAGTCCTTCTTCGAGGGGCCGTCCACCGTCTTCTGCGTGGCCGTGTAGGAGTGGATGGTCGTCATCAGCCCCTCCTCGATCCCGAAGCCCTCCTTGAGGAGCACGTGGACTAGCGGCGCGAGGCAGTTCGTCGTGCACGAGGCGTTTGAGATGATCGAGTGCTTCGCGGCGTCGTAGTTAACGTCGTTCACGCCCATGACGAGCGTGATGTCCTCGCCCTTGGCCGGGGCCGAGATGATCACCTTCTTCGCGCCCGCCGCGAGGTG
>PMSP01000084.1 GCA_003168315.1 Opitutaceae bacterium | reverse complement strand
CACGGCGGGCCCTCCCGCGAATCGGCGGCCGTCCGGGACCGGGTGGCCGACGGCGCGCGCGCCGCGCTCGCGGGCACGATCTCCTGCCTGAGCGCCGCCTCCATGGAGTCGCCGGACGGCCCGGATTTTGACTTCAACCGGCCGCTCCTGGCCGACGCGCTCGCCGGGTCGGGCGACGTCCTCATCGCGCCGCTCTTCCTTTCCGCCGGGCGCCACGCCGGCCCGGGGGGCGACCTGGAACGCACCGCCCGCGCGGCAGAGGCCCGGGCGCCGGGGCTTCGCTGCCACTTCACCGGCCTTGTCGGGTCCCACCCGCTCGCCGCCCAGGCCCTTTCACGCGCCCTCGCGGGGGCGCTCCGAGTCGGAGCCCACCCATGAGCGACACCCCGGAGGCCGCGGCGAAGCCGCTCCACAAGAACGAGCAGCTGAAGGCCGAGAGCAATTTCCTGCGCGGCCACATCCTGCGCGACCTGGAGGACACCTCGTCCGGCACGATACCCGAGGACAGCGCCCAGCTCACCAAATTCCACGGGATCTATCCCCAGGATGATCGCGACCTGCGCGCCCAGCGGCGCAAGGAGGGCAAGGAGAAGGCCTACATCTTCATGGCCAGGGTCCGGGTGCCCGGGGGCGTCTGCACGCCCAGGCAGTGGCTGGCGCTGGACGCCATCGCCGACGCGCACGGCAACGGGACGCTGAAGATCACCAACCGCCAGTCCTTCCAGCTCCACGGCGTCATCAAGAGCGAGCTGCGGCCGGCGATCCATGAGGTGAACCTCGAGCTCCTGGACACGCTCGCCGCCTGCGGCGACGTGAACCGCAACGTCATGTGCAACCCGAACCCCCACCTTTCGGGCCTCCATGCCGAGACGCTCGCGATCGCGAAGGAGACCGCGGACCGGCTTCTCCCGAGGACCAGGGCGTACCATGAGCTCTGGGTCGACGAGACCCTCGTCGCGGGCGGCGCGCCCGCGGAAGAAGAGGAGCCAATGTACGGCAGGACGTACCTGCCCCGGAAGTTCAAGATCGTGTTCGCGATCCCGCCGAGCAACGACGTGGACGTCTTCGCGCACGACCTGGGCTTCATCGCGATCACGGACGGCGACGGGCGGCTCGCGGGCTTCGACGTCACGGTCGGCGGCGGGATGGGGATGTCCCACAACCAGCTTGAGACCTACCCGAGGCTGGCCGAGGTGCTGGGATTCTGCCTGCCCGGGCAGGTCGCCGACGTCGCCGAGAAGATCGTCACGGTGCAGCGCGACTTCGGCGACCGCACCAACCGCAAGCACGCCCGCTTCAAGTACACCGTCGCCGACCGCGGCCTGGTCTGGATACGCCAGGAGGTCGAGCGTCGCCTGGGATGGGAGCTCGGCTCCGCCCGCCGCTTCGAGTTCACGGACACCGGCGACAGGTACGGGTGGACCGAAGGGCCGAACGGCGACTCCCACTTCACGCTCTTCATCGAGAACGGCCGCGTGAAGGATGCGGCCAAGGCCGCGCTGCGCGAGATAGCCAAGGTCCACAGGGGCGACTTCCGGCTCACCCCGAACCAGCACCTCATGATCGCGAGCGTGTCGCCGGCGGAGCGTCCGCGGATCGAGGCCCTCCTCAGGGAGCATGTCCTCGATACGGCGCACCGCGCGACCGGGTTGCGGCTGAACGCCATGGCCTGCGTCGCGCTCCCGACCTGCGGGCTCGCGCTGGCGGAGAGCGAGCGCTACCTGCCCGACCTCGTCACCCAGCTTGACGCCGAGGTCGAGGCCGCCGGCCTGCGCGACGACGCGATCGTGATCCGCATGACCGGGTGCCCGAACGGGTGCGGCCGGCCGTTCCTCGCCGAGATCGGATTCGTCGGGAAGGCCCCCGGCAAGTACAACATGTACCTCGGCGCGGCGTTCAATGGCTCCCGGATGAACACGCTGTACAAGGTGTCGGTCGCCGCCGCGGACATCGTGCCAGTCGTGCGCCCGCTCCTGAGAAGCTATGCCGCCGAGAGGCTCCCCGGGGAGCGTTTCGGCGACTTCGCGATCCGGGTCGGCCTGGTTAGCCCGACGGGAACGCCCGCGGATTTCCATGACAAGGCGCAGGAGAAGCCCGCGCCCGAGGGCGACGCGCAGGCCTGATCCCCAACCGGGGCGTTCCGACAAGGCAAAATGAAACGGGCCGCCTACCCTAGGCGGCCCGTTTACAATGCTTACTTACCCTGTTTTACCCTAAGCGACGCGCCCGGTCTGTGAGGCGGGCGCATCTGATCCACAGGGGCAAGACGCGGCGGCCGGCAGTAGGTTTCGAACCAAGTGCGCCGATTTCCCATTTCGGCAGGGGCCAGTGACTTAAAAAAAGGAATGCCGCGGAGCCTTTTCAGGGCGCCGGGCCGGCGTCGGGCGGCCGTTTCTTTGGCCGGGGCTCGGTCCACGACCTCACCAGGTATTCGGCGAGGTTCTTCATGCTCGTCCTCTTGAGGCCATGGGAGCGGGCTGCCGCGATGAAGATGGGGGTTACCTCGCTGCGCTCCAAATAGTAACGCCAGAGCTCCGTGTCGATTCTGGCCACCGCGGCCGACATATCGCCCAATTCCGCGACAACGCGCTGAACTTTATCCTGCCAGTAGTGTCTTTCCTCGCTCTGCCCCTGCACATAGTCGAAAAGCATCTGCTCGCTTCTGTTCAGGCTCATGAAGCCACCGTGCAGGGGCTATTTGTAAAAAACAACGGTAAACCCGGGCGTCAGCATGGCATTGCATTTTGCCGCCGCTCGTGGTTACGCTTCACACCCATATAAGTCGTCTTACTCACTTCACCCATGTGGCAAAAACTTAAAGAACAGTTACCTGCGATCCTATTGACAGCCGTTCTGATCTGCGGTGCGGCATTTTGGATGCATACCCAGACCGTGTCGGAGATGGCCGCCAGGCAGGACGCCCAGCTGGCCCCCCTGCGCGAGCAGAACGAGGCGCTGAAGGCCTCCGCCGAGGAAAACCGCCTCAACATCGAGGCGACTAACAAGATGCTCAAGGACGCGATCTCGAAGCGCGAGGCGGACATGTTCCGCACCGACGAGGAGATCGACAAGCTGAACGGCCAGCGCATGGACGCCCTCGCCGAGGCGATCGCGAAGAAGGTCCAGCCCTACAACCCGCTCCCGAAGAGCCCCGAGGAGGCCGAGAAGATGCAGAACGAGCAGGTCGACAAGGTTTCCTCACGCCTCACGATGAAGATCCAGCCGATCCTGACCGAGATGGCCAAGGACCAGAACCTGACGCGTGACTCCATCGAGCGGTACAGCCAGCGGATCTCCGACCAGGTCGGCACGGCCCTCACCGGCGAGATGGCCCGCAACCAGAAGCTGAACAACAATCTGCAGGAGACGCAGGCCGCCGCTGGGGACGCCCTCAAGCTGAACCACGAGCTGACCGCCCTCTACCTGAGCACGTTCAAGGATGACGGCATCATCACGCGCATCCTCATGCTCCCGGCGAACGTGATCAAGGACGCCTCAAGCTTCAGCATCATCAACAGCAACGACCGCGTGAAGGTGGAGCAGGACCTGGTCACCAAGGAAAACGAGGTC
>PMSP01000321.1 GCA_003168315.1 Opitutaceae bacterium | reverse complement strand
TCATCATCATGCTCCTTGACATGCAGGGCGGACAGCCGTGGCGGTTCCGGGTCCCGCAGGCGCTCGCGGGGTTCGTCGCGGCGGCGCTGCTCCTGACGGGCCTCGACCTCCTCGCCGTCCGGGGGCGGCTGGGAGCCGGCCCCGCGCTCGGCCACGGCGTCGGCTCGTCGCTCAAGCTCTACGCCTACCAGCTCTTCACGACCTACCTCCTGCCGGTGGAGGTGATGGGGTTCCTCCTCCTGATAGCGATGCTGGGCGTCATCGTCCTAAGCCGGCGCATCCCCGGCGAGGAGCAGGCGCGATGACCCCCTCCCTCCAGGCCTACGTGATGCTGAGCGCCGCGCTGTTCGCCGTGGGCTTCCTCGGGGTCCTCGTCCGCAGGAACACGCTTGTGATCTACATGTGCCTCGAGCTGATGCTCGTGGCCGCGACGCTCGGACTTGTCGCGTTCTCGCGCTTCAACGGGACGGAGGACGGCGACGTCTTCGTCTTCTTCATCCTGACGGTCGCGGCCGCGGAGGTCGCCGTCGGCCTCGCGATCATCGTGGCCCTGTTCCGGGCCCGCCAGACGATCCAGGTCGACCGCCTGGATTCGTTGAAGCGCTGATCCCGACGGAAATGACGCCACTCGGAACAGCACTCCTCGTTCTCCTCACCCCGCTCGGGTCGGCGGTCCTGATAGCGCTCTTCCTCGGCAGGCGCGGGACGGCGGCCTCCGTCGTCTCCGTCCTCGCCGCCTGCGTCGTCGCCGCCGGCTCCCTGTCGCTCGCCCTCGGCGGCGGCCGCTTTGAGGCGAGCGTCGAGTGGCTTCGCTTCGGCTCGTTCTCGGTCGCCCTCGGGTTCAAGTTCGACGACCTCGCGGCCCTCATGATCTCGATCGTCGCGATCGTCGGCCTCTGCGTGCACGTGTTCTCCCTCGGGTACATGCATGACGACGAGTCGAAGGCGCGCTACTTCGGAGGGCTCTCGATCTTCATGTTCTCGATGACAGGCATCGTGCTGGCCAACAACCTGTTCATGATGTTCATCTTTTGGGAACTGGTCGGGTTCAGCTCGTACTTCCTCATCAACCACTGGCACGCGAGGACGGAGGCGTCGGACGCCGCGAAGAAGGCCTTCATCGTCAACCGGGTCGGCGACTTCGGCTTCCTCCTGGGGATCATCGTCTGCTACTGGATGAACGGCACCGTCAGTCTGACCGCCCTGGCGGAGCACCACGTCTACAGCCGGCTGATCCCGCTCCTCCTCTTCTGCGGCGCCGTCGGCAAGTCCGCCCAGCTGCCCCTCCAGGTGTGGCTTCCGGACGCCATGGAGGGACCGACGCCGGTCTCGGCCCTCATCCACGCGGCGACGATGGTGGCGGCCGGCATCTACATGCTCTGCCGGATCAACGTCCTCATGGTCCCTTCGGCGCTGACGGTGATCGCCTGGGTCGGGACGATGACGGCGCTCTACGCGGCCCTGTGCGCGATCACCCAGCGCGACATCAAGAAGGTCCTCGCGTACTCCACGCTCTCCCAGCTCGGGTACATGGTGGCCGCGTTCGGGCTCGGCTCGGTCGGGGGCGCCATGTTCCACCTGACGACGCACGCCTTCTTCAAGGCGCTCCTCTTCCTCGGCTCCGGCTCGGTCATCTTCGGGTGCCACCACGAGCAGGACATCTTCAGGATGGGCGGCCTGCGCAGCCGGATGCCGCTCACGTTCTGGACGTTCACGATCGCCGTCGCCGCGATCGTGGGCCTGCCGGGGCTCGCCGGATTTTTCTCCAAGGACGCCATCCTCGTCCTCGCGTACGAGAACAACCCCGCCGTGTTCGCGGTGCTGGCCTTCACGGCCATCCTGACCGCGTTCTACATGCTTCGCCTCTGGAAGATCGTCTTCCTGGGCAACCCGAGGAGCGAGGCCGCGGGGCACGCCCACGAGGGCGGCTTCACCCTCGCCGCGCCGCTCGTCCTACTTGCGGCGCTCTCGGTCGCCGGGGGCTACCTCCGCGCCTACCCGAGCGCGTTCGACGGGGTCCTCTCCCTCGTCCCGGAGGCGCAGGGCTCGGCGCACATCATCATCCTCGTCACGAGCCTGTTTGTCCTGGTCGTCGGGGCGGGCTGCGCGCTCGCCTTCTACACGACGGACGGGAGCGACTCGCTCGAGCGGCAGTCCCCCTCGGTCTTCGGGTTCCTGGGCTCCCTCAGGGGGGTATTCGACAGGGCCTACGACTACTACGTCGCCAAGGTCCAGCAGCGGGCCGCCATCGCCCTCAACTTCGTCGACATCATCCTGCTCGCCGGCGCCGTCGTGCGCGGCGGCGTCGCCGGCGTGACGGAGATGGTCGGCTTCGGGGTCCGCTCCCTCCACACGGGACGGATCAGCACCTATGTGTACTGGTTCCTTGGGGGCGTCGTGGTCCTCTGGGCCTTCGCCGCTGGCGTCCTCTGAATCCCCGGATGAGCAGCCTTCCCTTCGACCCCCTCCTGATCTCGGTCGCCGCGCCCTTGGCGCTCGCAGCGGCTATCGCCGTCGGCCTGCCCAAGCGCTGGGTCATGAAGCTCGCCTACGTGGGCTTCGGCACGCCGGCGCTGATGGCCCTCTGGGCCTGGTGGAACTTCGCGGGCGCGGCGAAGGAGTCCCACGGCTACGCGTTCGTCACCCGGTACTCCACGGGCCTGGACGGCTTCGGGATCGGGCTCAAGCTCGGGTTGAACGGCATTTCCCTCCCGCTCTTCGTCCTTGCCGGGATCGTGGGCTTCGCCGCCGGTCTCTACGCCCTCCAGTCGAACGCCGAGCGGATGAAGACCTACCTCCTTCTGCTCCTCGTCATGCTGGCCGGCCTGATGGGGACTTTCGCGAGCGTCGACGTGTTCTTCTTCTACTTCTTCCATGAGCTGGCGCTCGTCCCGACGTTCATCATGGTCGGGATCTGGGGCGGGCGCGACCGCACGTACGCGGCGATGATGATGACGATCTACCTGACGGTGGGGGCGATGCTCTCCCTCCTCGGCCTGATCGCGATCTATGCGAAGAGCGGGGCGAGCAGCTTCGACCTCATGGTCATCAGGGACACCCTGGCCGCGAACCCGCTCGGCGCCGTCACGCAGAAACACATCTTCGGCCTCCTCCTCTTCGGGTTCGGGATCCTCGTCTCCCTCTGGCCGTTCCATTCCTGGGCACCCCTGGGCTACGGGGCGGCGCCGAGCTCGGCCGCGATGCTGCACGCGGGCGTCCTGAAGAAGTTCGGCCTCTACGGCCTGGTCCAGATAGCGCTCCCGCTCCTGCCGCTCGGCGCCCTCGGCTGGAGCCACGACCTGGCGAAGCTGGCCGTCATCGGCAACATCCTCGTGATCGGGCTGGTGACGATGGCGCAGAAGGACCTGAAGCAGATGGTCGGGTACAGCTCGGTGATGCACATGGGGTACGCGTTCCTCGGGATCGCGGCCGGCTCCGACCTCGGGGTGGGCGGCGTCGTGATGCTGATGGTGGCCCACGGGCTTTCGGTGGCGCTCCTCTTCCTCCTCTCCACGAGCGTCTACCACCGCACCCACACCTTTGACATGGACCAGATGGGCGGCCTCGCGCAGAGGGCGCCGGTCCTCGCCTGGCTGTTTGTCGCCGCGACGTTNNCGGCCCGGGTGTTCTTCGGGCCGCAGAGCGAGGCCTTCGCGCGCGTCGCCTCCGCCCACCCGGCCTCCGACCTCGCCCGGGGCGAGAGGCTCCCCGCCTTCATCCTGGTGGCGGCCCTCCTCTTCGTGGGCTTCTGGCCGAGGTCCTTCGCGACCGGCATCGACCGGGCGCTCGAGATGCCGCCCGCCGCCGTGGCCAACCCGTAGCCGCATCCCTATGGATTTCCCAGCACTACGAGAACTCGCCGCCGGCAACCCCTGGATGGCGATCTGGCCGGAGCTCTCGCTCGGCTGCCTCG